>DATDDC010000817.1:0-4475 GCA_036523995.1 Anaeromyxobacter sp. | reverse complement strand
GACCAGGTGGCCTACCCGGCGCCACGGCCCCCGCCCGCCGGGCCCCACCGCCTGCCCCAGCACCCGCACGGCGCCCGCGCTCGGGCGGATCATGCCCAGCAGCGCGCGGATGGTCGTGGTCTTGCCCGCGCCATTGAGGCCCAGGAAGCCGTAAATCTCGCCGGGCCGCACGCGCAGCTCGACCGACACGGACGCCTCCCCGCGGGCGCCGGCGGAGACGTCGGCGCTGCGGAACCCGCGCCGCGCCAGGGCGGCGCGGATGCGCTCCGATGCGGTGTCGAGATCGCCGTCCTCGAACGCCTCGCCCGCGCGGATCCCGGAGGCGTCGCGGAGCGCCGCCTCGTCGAGCGGAGAATGCTCCCCCTCCAGGACCACGGAGACGCCCGCCACGATCCGGACCGGCAGCGCCTCCACCACGAGCCGTACCCACGCGCCCGTACTCCCCGGCGGCGGCTCGGCGGGGCGCGAGCGCACGATGACGTTCCGGTAGCGGCCGGTCTGGAAGAGGCGCTGGACCGTGCGCCGGAGCGCTTGCGGCGAGAGCGGCGCCCCGGTCTCCACCGCCACGAGCGTCCGGACCGACTCCGCATCCTCGCCGGGCGGGAGCGCCAGCCGGACCTCTGCGACGCGGGGGGCGGGGGCCGGGTCCTGGGCGCGCACCTCGCCGGCGACGGCCAGGGCGAGCGCCAGGGCCAGGGCGCCGAGGGCCGCGCGGGACGATCGCCCTCCCCGAGCGCGAGCGCCAAGGCCGGCGAGTGCGGGCGCGGGCACGGACGCGGGAGGCGCTCGACGCTGAGCCGCCATCACCTGTCCGTCCACTCCCAGCGCAGCTTCAGGTCGACGCCGACGTCGCCGCTCGGCACGTCCGGGTTGTCGTTGTCCCACTGGCCCTGCACGGCGGTGTGCCGGCCGAGCCGCAGCTCCGCCTGCGCCTTCTGGCCGCGCGCGCCCGAGAGCGGGGCCTGGTAGCGCAGCCTCAGCTTGTCGCGCAGGAACCACGACTCGAACTCGGCGCGGGGCTCGACCTGCCCGGTCGAGTCCGAGTACTCGCTCGTGATCCGCACGCTGAAGTCGCGCAGGAGGTCGTTCCGGGGCAGGAAGCGCTTCACCTGCTCGTCGAGGCCGGAGGCGGAGAAGAGCGCCTGCGCCGCCACCGTGGTCGCGGCCCCCTGGACGCTGCCGCCGGCGCCGGTGTCGTGCCGGGTGAACCCGATGGAGAGCAGCGTGATGATGTCCGGCTGCGACAGCGCCGGGTTGCTCGTCAGCGTCAGCTGCGGGTCCGAGAGGGGCCCGAACACGTGCATGAAGATCTGGTAGTCGCGCACCCGGGACTCTCCGTGGACGTCGAGCGCCATCTCGATCCGGTCGCGCTCCTTGAACTCGAGCACCGCGTGCGAGAGCGCGAACTCGTTGCCGCGGAAGCGGGCCCGGCTCCCGTCGGCCATGGAGAGGGTCCCGAGGAGGCCCGGGGAGGCCAGGCTGCCCGTGAGGAGGAGCTCGCCCCGCACGCCGCCGGAGACGAGGTCATTCTCGACGCGCGCGTCGCCGTCCACCACCACCTGGAGGTCGAAGCGCAGCCACTCCCCCGCCTTGTCGTAGGCGCGCGCCGCGAGCGGGGCCCGGCGCCGGAACTCGAGCACGCTCTTCTCGAGGTCGACGTTCGTGGTGTAGCGGGAGCGCACGACGTGCAGGCGCCCGGTGACGTCGGTCGCGTCGGGCGTGCCGGCGGCCTCCACCCGCCCGGAGAGCGTCGCGGGCAGCCAGGCGGGCACCGCCACCGGCGCGAACGAGGCGAGCTCCACCTCGCCGCGCAGCTCGGCGCGCCCGCCGTTCACGGCCGCGGCGAGCCGCTCGAAGAGCACCCGGTTCTGGGAGAAGGCGAGCTCCCCGCGCATCTCCGAGAAGAGCACGTTCGAGGCCTTGAGCTGGAAGCCGGCGTCGTCGACGCGGCCGGCGCCCACCAGGACCGGCTCGGGCACCGTGCCCGACACGTGCGCCTCGAGCGCCAGCAGCCCGTGCGGGCGCCTCAGCTCGGGCACGAGGCCGGCCAGGAGCCGCAGGTCGACGTTCCCCGTGGCGGCGAGGTCGAGCTCGCCCGTGGCGGCGCGGCTCCCGGAGAGCCGGAGCTCCGTGTTGGGTCCGCGCAGGACGAGGGGCTGCACGTCCACGCGGCCGCGGCTCACCGTGAGCACGACGGGCCCGGCGGCCTCGACCCTGAAGTCGCCGTGGGCGGCCTCCACCGAGTCGAGCCGCACGCGCGCGCGGGCCTCGTCGAGCGCCTGGAGCTCGCCCTCGGCGAAGGCCTCGCCGCGGACCCGCGCCTTGAGCCCGCCCGGCGCTCCCCCCGGCACGAGGCGGGCGACGTCGTCGAGCGACAGGTCGGCCTTCACCTGGAAGGGGAGCCCGCCCTCCAGCGTCGCCTGTCCCTGCATGCGGACGGCGTCGGAGTTCGCCGTGGCGACGAGCCGCCGCCCCAGGATCGTCCCTCCGAGCTGGATGCTCCCGAGCCCGAAGCCGCGCACCGACACGCCGACGCCGTTCGCGGCGAAGCGGACGTCGGGGACCTCGAACGAGCCCTTGAGCACGGCGGAGCCGCTCGCCGAGCCCGCCCACGCGCCGCCCGGCAGCTCCAGCGCCTCCACCGGGAATCCCGCGAACGAGACCTCGAGATCCCACGGGATGGGCGGAGCGAGGCCCCACTTGCCTTGCCAGCGCACCGTCCCGGGACCGCGCCTGAGCTCGGCCCGATCGAGGCGCGCCTCGGCGCCGCCCACGAGCGTCCCCGAGGCGCGGCCGGAGTCGAAGGCGCGACCGAGCAGCGTGCCCGCTCCCAGGCGGCCCTCGAAGGCGGCGTCGATCCTGCCCGCAGGTCCGGTGGCGGTGCCCGAGACCTCCGCCTCTCCCGTGAGGCGGCCGCGCAGGATGCGCGTCGCCGGGATGAAGTCGCGCACGACCTCGAGGAGGTCCTCGATGCGGCCCTTCGCCCCGAAGCTCGAGGAGAGGAGGCGCGGGGGCGCGGCCCCGAGGTCCACCGCAGCCTCTCCGGTGTACCGGCTCTGGCCCTTCACGCCCTGTCCGTCCTGGATCCGGAGGACGAAGTCGGGACCGTAGAAGAGGTCGGCCGCGGCGCTCCCGAGGTCGACCTCTTCGAAGCGGAAGCCCTCGACGCGCGTGCCGCGCGCCACGATGCGCGGGTTGGCGTAGGGCGCCGCCGCGATGGTGCCGTCCACCTCGGCGAGGCCCGCCCAGGGGATGGAGGCCACCCTGCCCATGGCGTCGAGGTCCACCTGGCCGCGCCAGCGCACCGAGAAGCCGCCCGCGCTGGAGAAGCGGGCCACGGCGTCCGCCTCCGAGGTGCCGCGACCGGCGGTGACGCGCGCCGCGTCGAACGCGATCTCGTGCTCGCTCACGCGGATGCCCGTGGCGATGCGCCCGCGCTTCACCTCCACCACCCCGCGCTCCGAGGCGGGCGCCGCGCGCCAGGAGCGCGTGAGGACGCGCAGCTCCCGGAAGTCCCCCGAGAACGTGCCCGCCACGGCCGGCGGCGAGAGCGTCCCGCCCACGCGCCCCTTGCCGTCGAGCTTCACGGTCACCCAGGAGCCGCCCACGCCCAGCCGCTCCAGGATCTCCGCGAGGTCCACGCCGGCGAGGTCCACGTCGGCGTCGAGCCGCACCGGGAGCCGGTAGCCCACCGATCCCTTGCCCGTGACGCGCCCGCCGCCGTAGGGCCAGTCCAGCCGGTCGACGGCGATGGCGCCGGGCACGAGCCTCACCTCCGCCCGCACGTCACCCGGCGTGAAGAACCCGACCCGCGTCTTCTCGAGCCGCAGCGCGCCCGACACGCGGGGGGCCGCAGCCGGACCGGTGATGCGCGCCTCGGCCACGACGCGGCCGACGGCGTCCGCTCCCTCGGCGATGCGGGCGAGGCCGAGCACCTCGCGGAAGGGGCCCGAGGCCGTCGCCACGAGATCGAGGACCGGGGCGCAGAGGCGCTCGACGCGCCCGCGCACCGAGAGGCGTACGCCGTCCACCTCGGCGTCGAGCCCGGCCACGCTGGCCCAGGACAGGTCCAGGGCGACCTCGACGTCGGCCGCGATCCGCGGGGCGGAGAAGGGGCGCCCCGCGCCTTCGAAGCGCACCCCGGCGAGCGCGAGCTCCACCCGCGTGCGCCTCGCCTGCGTCGCGAAGGCGCGGAAGGAGGGCGCCACGGGGCGGGAGGAGATGTCGATCCGGTTCACGGAGAGCCGCGTGCCGTGCGGCAAGGCCAGGTCCAGCGCGCCCCCCTCCACCTCGAGCCGCTGCACGTCCACCTGATCGAGCGCCGGCGGCGGGCAGGCGCCGGCGGCGCCGCCGGCCTCGCCGATCCGGGCGGTGATGCGCGGACGCACGGCGCGCAGGCGCGCGAGCTGGATGCGGCCGCCCAGGGCCTGGATGGGCGCGAGCCGGGCGGAGACCTCGTCGGCCTCGAGGAGGGG
>DATDDC010000816.1:0-24662 GCA_036523995.1 Anaeromyxobacter sp. | reverse complement strand
GTCCCGTGCCCGAGCGCCCCCGCCCTGCACGCCATCCGCGCCGGAGCGCCTCCCGGGGAACGGGTCGAGCGAGCGGCGCTCCCCGGCGGGCGGCCGTGCGGCCTCCACATCGCCCCCGGCGACGGGTTGCACCCGACTGCGGCGATTGACGAATAGATGAAGGCGGCGTGAGAGTTCCAGCCTCGACCGAGACGGAGGAGCACGACATGGACCCGCTGCCCTCGAGGCGCGCCGCGCGCCTCATCTTCACCCTCGCCTCACTCGTCCCCGCCGTCGCCCTGGCGCTCGCGCCGCTCCCGGCCGCGAAGCCGGAGGAGGTGGGGATGTCGTCGAAGAAGCTCGCCCACCTCGGAGAGGTCGTCGCGAAGGAGGTCGCCGACGGCAGCTTCCGCGGGGCGGTGGTGATGGTCGCGAGGAAGGGCAAGCTCGTCTACCACGGAGCGTTCGGCATGCAGACGCCCGCGACCAAGATGTCGGAGGACTCGATCTTCCGCATCTACTCGATGACGAAGCCGCTCGCGACCGTCGGCGCCATGATGCTCGTCGAGGAGGGCAGGCTGCAGCTCACCGATCCGGTGGGCAAGTGGCTCCCCGGCTTCGACAAGCTCCAGGTGAGCGTTCCGAGCAAGGACGCGAGCGGGCAGACGACCTACGCCCTCGTGCCGGCCGACCGGCCCATGACCGTGCAGGACCTCATGCGGCACACGGCCGGCCTCGCCTACGGCGAGATCACGCAGAACGCGCCGGTGAAGGAGGGCCTCACCAAGGCGGGCCTCTATCGCGCGAACCTCGACTACGAGGCCCGCGGCGTGACGCCGAAGGAGGAGGTCGAGCGCATGGCCCAGATCCCGCTCGCCTTCCAGCCCGGCACCACCTGGCACTACAGCCTGGCGGTGGACGTGCTGGGGCGCGTGGTGGAGGCGGCCTCGGGCATGCGCCTCGCCGACTTCCTCGAGGAGCGCCTCTTCAAGCCGCTCAAGATGGTGGACACGGCCTTCTGGGTGCCGGCGCCCAAGATGTCGCGCCTCGCCGAGACGATGGAGAAGGATCGCTTCGCCGACCGCGGCTTCCCCCTCATCGACGTCTCCGCCGTGCCGAAGAACGACTCCGGCGGCGCCGGCGCGGTCTCGACGGCCTCGGACTACCTGCGCTTCTGCCAGATGCTCATGAACGGCGGCACGCTCGAGGGCGCGCGCGTCCTGAGCCGCACCACCGTGCGCCTCATGACGTCGGACCACCTCGGGACGTCCATCGCGACGCCGGTGCAACCCGGCGAGCTGCTCCTCGGTACGAAGGGCTACACCTTCGGCCTCGGGTTCGCCGTGCGCCAGGGCGACGGCATCGCGGGCGTGGAGGGCTCCGCGGGCGAGTTCATGTGGGCCGGCTACTCGGGCACGTACTTCTGGGTCGATCCCAAGGAGCAGGTGACGGCGGTGTTCCTCACGCAGGCCGCGAGCCCGAACCGCGCCTACTTCCGCAAGCTCGTGAAGAACCTGGTCTACCAGGCCATCGTCGACTGAGCCGGGCGCGCCCGGGCGGCGTGCAGCCGGCGGTCGTCTCGCATCGGGAGGCTCGCCATGCCGAAGCCCATCACCGTCCTCGTCGCCGGCGCGACCGGCCGCCAGGGAGGAGCCGTCGCGCGGCTGCTCCTCGAGAAGGGACATCGCGTGCGAGCGCTGACGCGGCGGCCCGGCTCGCAGGCCGCCGCGGCGCTGCACGTGCTCGGCGCCGAGCTCTTCGAGGCCGATCTCGACGACGAGGCCTCCGTGCAGGCCGCGGCCGAGGGCGCGGACGCCTTCTTCCTCGTGGCGACGCCCTTCGAGGAGGGGGCCCGCGCCGAGGCTCGCCAGGGCAAGCGCGCCGCCGACGCGGCGAAGAAGGCCGGGGTGCAGCACCTCGTCTACTCGTCGGCCGCCTGGGCGAACCAGGCCACCGGCGTCCCGCACCTCGAGAGCAAGCGCGAGGTGGAGCGGCACGTCGAGGGGCTGGGCGTGCCCTACACCATCGTCGCGCCGGCCTTCTTCATGGAGAACGTCCTCCGCGCCTCGTCCCTCGAGCGCCTCCGGGCGGGGACGCTGTCCCTGCCGCTCGGCCCGGCGCGCAAGCTGTACATGGTCGCGGTCGCGGACATCGCGGGGCTCGTGCGCCTCGCCCTGGAGCGGCGAAGCGAGCACGCCGGCCGGCGCATCGACGTCGCCTCGGACGCCCTCACCGGCCCCGAGATGGCGAAGGCGCTCTCGCAGGCGACGGGCAGCGACATCGGCTACTCCGCGGCATCCATCGACGAGGTCCGCTCCCGCAGCGAGGATCTCGCGCTCATGTGGGAGTGGCTCGAGCGGGCCGGAGGCTCCGTCGACGTGGAGGCGCTGCGGCGGAGCCATCCCGAGGCGGAGTGGCACGACTTCGGCCGGTGGGCCCGGGAGCAGGACTGGAGCGTGCTCGACGAGGCGAGCCCGGGCCAGCCCACCGCCTAGGGCCATCGATCGGGGGATGCGAGCATGCGGCGATGCGCATTGATCACGGGCTCGGCCACCGGCGTCGGCGCCGCGGCGGCGCTGGCGTTCGCGCGCCGCGGGTACGACGTCCTCGTCAACTACTCCACGAGCGAGGCGGAGGCCCGGGCCACCGAGCGCGCCTGCCGCGAGGCCGGGGCCGACGCGCTCGCCGTCCGCGGCGACGTGGCGGACGACGCTTCCTGCCGGCGGCTGGTGCAGGCGGCGGTGGAGCGCTGGAAGCGGCTCGACGTGCTCGTGAACAACGCGGGCGTCACGACCTTCTCCGGCGCCGACTGGGAGAAGCTCGACGCCGAGGCGTTCCAGCGCATCTTCGCGGTGAACGCCGTCGGCCCGTTCCAGATGATCCGGGCCGCGGCGCCGCACCTCAGGGCGGCCCGGGGAGCGGTGGTGAACGTCTCCTCCATCGCCGGCGCGCTCGGCATCGGCTCCTCGGTGCCCTACGTCGCCTCGAAGGGCGCGCTCAACTCCATGACGCTCCACCTGGCGCGGGCCCTGGCGCCCGAGGTGCGCGTCAACGCCGTCTGTCCGGGCCTCATCACCACGCGCTGGTTCCCTCGCGGCGTCGGCGAGGAGGCGTACCAGAAGCTCAAGGCGTCCTACGAGGCGGGCGCGCCCCTCGCCACCGCCTGCACGGCCGAGGACGTGGCCGAGGCGATCCTCTGGCTCGCCGACGGCGCGCGCACCGTGACCGGCGAGCTCCTCCTCCTCGACTCCGGCACGCACCTCGGCCGCGCTCCGCGGCTGCCCCCGGGCAAGCCGGATTGAGCGCGGTCCGGCCCGGACGCGCCCGCCGCGTGGCACCGGCCGGATCCCGGCCCTCGACTACGCCGCCGCGGGACGGCCCGGCCCGTCGCCCCGGCCCTGCAGCGCCCGCCGCACGCGACCGAGCACGAACAGGACGACGGGAGGCGCGGCGAGCGCGGCGGCGTAGCCGACGCGACCCACGCGCGGCAGGGCGAGGCTGAGATCGCCCGCCGCGTGAAGCGTGGCGGAGACGAGCAGGGCGGGCAGGAGCGGCAGCCACCAGGCGCGCGACGTGCGGCGCAGGGCGGCGGTCACCTTCACCGTGAGCGGCAGTGTTAGCACCGCGTGCGCCACCGGCCCGAGCGCCGCCCGGGCGAGCATGGGCGCCGAGGCGTGCCCCTTCAGCACGGCGAGGGCCTCCAGGGCGGAGAAGCCGGCCGCGACGCCGATGGCCGCGGCGGCGACGGCGCGCCCGCGAAGCGTGCGATCGACCACGAGGAGCAGCCCGACGAGCTTCGCCCCCTCCTCCACCATGCCGATGGCCGCGGCGAGGAGCGCCGCCCGGAGGTCGGCGCGGGCCACGCCCTCCCAGCGCACGTCCACGCCGGCGAGCGTGGAGAGGTCGTAGGCCGAGACGGCGAGCGCGAACGCGGCGACGCCGCCGAGGAGTGCACGCACCGTGAATGTCGCCCGGCCGTGGCCGGCGCGCCAGGCCGCGACCTGCGCCCAGGCGGCGCCCGAGGCGGCGGCGGTGAGCGGGAGCGCGAGATCCAGGGCCATCTGCCCAAAATAGAGTCCTCGTGGAGCCGAAATGGGACTGGAGGAACCCAAGGTGGGTGGGTGTGCGATGACGACCCGCGGCGGCGTGCAAATAGAGGAAGGGCGCGGCCGGCCCGAGCCCAGATCGCGCCGCGCCCTCCCATCAGGAAAGCCTCCCCCGCGTTTTCGCCGGCTTTTTCACGTGCGCCGGATGCGCACGTTCCTGAATGCGACGTTCCCGGTGTGGGCTTGCAGGGGGACCCTACTGCGGTGGCAGGAAGCGCCGCACGAGCCAGCGATCGTGCGTCTGGTGCCGCCGCACCCGGACCGTCCCGGGGACGCCGCGGATGCGCAGGTCGCGGAGGAACAGGATCTGCACCGCGTCGTCGACGTTCGTGGCCCGGACGATCCGAGGAGCCTCGGGCGGCTCTCCGTTGCGATCGTCGGGCGCGAAGATGTACTCGAACGCGATCACGGAAGCGACGAAGTGAGAAGCAGTAACGAGCATGTGCCGTGGCGCCGTCGGCGATCTGTCCCGCGTTTCGACGACGCGGGCAGGAAGGACACGGCGAGGGCGGGGTGCGCGAGAAGCGAGCAGCGAGGCCGTGCTCAAAACGCTGCCGAGCCCCGACGAGGGGCGAAGCCGCTTCCCTCCCGTGACACGAGCGAGCCGGAGCGCGACGTCAGCTTCGGGAGGTCACCCGGCGCCGGCCCCATCCCGCGCTCGAGGCGCCGGCGGCGTTCCGGACGGCGCTGCTCGCGCTCCTGCGCTCGCGACCGCTCAATCGTCCCAGCGCAGGCCGCGACTCTCGGAGGAGATCCGCTTCACCGGCAGGAGCGCCTTGCTCCGCACGGGCATCGCCGGAGGGCGCTCCAGCTCCACGAGCTGCACTGCGCGGCGGGCGGGGCCGCCGCGCTCGCGCCGGCGCACCCTCGACTCGACGAGCCACATGAGCGCGGGGACGACGGCGGCGAGCGCCGCCGAGCCCCAGGCGATCACGTCCATCCGCTCGAGCCGTCCGCCGGGAAGCTCCCGCAGCAGGCTCGCCGAGGTCAACGCTCCCGCGGCGGCCGCGAGGTGCTGGACGACGGACTGCAGCGACATGAAGCGCGCCCGCTCCTCCGGGCCCGGCACGCGGGTCGCGAGCGCCTGCACCGGCACCATCCGGAACGCGCTCGCGGCCATGAAGCCGACGAAGAGGGCGAGCGCCGGCGGAGGCTGGACGGGGAAGATGAAGGCGGCGAAGAGCACGGCCACGAAGAGCGCCGTGCCGCCCGCGGCGGTGACCGCGGCCCCGAGCGCGTCGGCGAGCCGGCCCGCCACGCGCATGACGGCGAAGCTCACCAGGCCTCCGACGACGAAGAGGAGGCCGAGGCGCTCGCGCGGGTAGCCGAGGTTGAACTGCCAGTAGGCCGCGATGTTCGGGACGAGCGCGAACTGCGCCGTCATGAGGACCGCCATGCCGGCGAGCGAGAGGGCGACGGCCGGCCGGCGCAGGAGGGCTCCGGCGCCGGAGGTCGCCGGCGTCGAGCGCGCCTCGAGATGGCCCCGGAGGGGAGGCAGGATCCCGATGACCCCCGCCGCGAGCACCGCGCCGAGGCCCGCCACCGCGAAGAACGGCGCCCTCCACCCGCCGGCGCGCGCCAGCTCCAGGCCGGCGGGCACGCCCAGCACGGACGCCACCGCGAAGGCGCCCATCACCGACCCCAGGGCGCGGCCGCGCCGCTCCGGCGGGACCACGTCCGAGACGATGGCGAGCGCCAGCGACGTCGCCGGGCCGCCGAACGCGCCCGCCACGAGGCGCGCCGCGAGCATCGAGCCGAGGCCCGTCGCGAAGGCGCCGGCGGCCGTCCCGAGGACGAGCCCTCCGAGCGCCACGGCGAGGGCCTTGCGGCGGTCGAAGCGATCGAGGACGAGCGCGCCCACCATCCCGCTCGCCGCCGCGGCCGCCGTGTAGATCGCGCCCACGAGCCCGAGCCGCGAGTTGGGGATCCCGAGGGCCTGCGCGAAATCGGGCCCGAGCGGCATCACCATCATGAAGTCCAGCACGTTGACGAACTGGACGGCGCCGATGAGGACGAGGAGCCGGCGTTCGGTCAGCGTTCGTTTCATGGTTCCCTTTCGAGCGACCGGCCGCTCGACGGGTGGCGAGCGGCACACGATGGGTAGGCGCGGTGCAGGCCGTGCGCCAGGGAACGGCGCCGGCCTCGGCGGCGCGGGGCCTGCGGGATGCGCATTCCGCTCGGGATCGCCCGCCGCCCGCGGCGCTGCACGACCGCGCCGCAGCGGCGGCGGAGCAGTTCGCTCGAATCTTGAGCAGCCTAGGCTGCCTTGAAGCCGAACGTGTACTCCCCTCCCGCTGCAGGCCCGTTCGGCAAGGCGTTCCCCGCGAAGTCCCGGATGGTCGAGCCGTTGCGCGACGGCGCCACGTGGATGACGTATCCCCCGCCGGCCAGGAACGACTTATCCGCCGAGACGTAGGGGAAGAGCGCGAAGGTGGTCGCGTCGATCTGGTCGATCATGAAGCTCACCGGGTTGCCCGAGCCGTCCGTCACGTAGAACGTGTTGGCGTCCACCCCGGTCACGGGCTCGGTGAAGCTCACCTTGATGATCCGGGCGTGGTCGACGCCCTGCTCCCCGTAGCCTTCCACGGCGAAGTTGCCGGTCGGTCCGCCGTACGGCGAGGGCGACCAGTGCGGATACTGCTGCGTGCTCACCAGCGTGGTCTGGATGTTCGCCAGGTCGCTCGTGTTGCAGGCGGCGGTTCCCCTCCGCGGCGGCAGGCAGTTGTTGATGACGAGGCGGGGAGGAACGTTGTCGGTCGTCCCGATCACCTGGATGGCCTGCGTCCTCGCCGCCACCGGGACGGGAGGCGCGCCCTCGACCACGATGGGGTCGAGCTTGAGCGCCGCCCGCAGCTCCGCCTCCCCGGTCGGGCCGGCCTTGCCGATCCGGTCGCACGCGCCCTTCAGCACGCACGGCTCCAGCGTCGGCGTTCCCCCGGGGTAGCCCTCGTTCGCGTCCAGGTCGTCGGTGTTCGCGAGGTTGCCGAGGAACTTCTTCGCGACGATCCCCTCGAACGACTGGTAGTACACGATCGCCGTGACGGCGATGGGCCCGACGACGCTCGACGGCACGACCGCCGAGAAGCGCGTGAGGGTCGCCTTCGAGCCCGCGTCCGCCGCCGCGGTGACCGCGCGGGGCTGGAGCCGCGTGTCGCGCAGGAAGGAATCGTCGAAGAGATCGCCGTTCCCGTTCACGTCGGTGTACCTCGGCAGCCCGGTGGGATTGTTCCGGTCGATCACCACGCCGCCGGCGTCGGTGGGCAGGCCCTGCGCGTTCACGACCAGGTTCACCGGCGTCGCATAGGGCAGGTCGAGCGTGGGACATCTTCCGTCGAGCGTCGCCATGGCCTTGAACGCCGGCGCGTAGGGATCGATCGATCCCTCGGGGATCTTCCAGCCGCCGCCCGCCCCCTCCACGTCGGGGCAGTCCGCGGGATAGGTCGGATCCGGCTTGACGGACGAGCTCGTGAGGTAGCCCACCCCCAGCGACCTGCGGTTCCCGTAGGCCGCGTCCTGGATCTGCAGCTCCACGTCGTCGGACGTGTCCGCCGTGTTCCTCGTGTCCCAGGCCCGGACGTGCACCCAGGCCGCCCGCCCTTCCGGGAACCCCGTGGGGAACTTGTGGCCGGCGCCGTCGTTCTGGATCTGGATGGTCAGGGCGACGAGGGACTCCGTCGCCGGCCGCGCGATCGAGGTCGCCGACGGCGTGAGGCTCATGGTGAGCACGTTGCGGAGGCGATCCCAGGCGAACCGCTCGTGCTGCGTGGCGACGTTTCCGGCCCTCCTGCCGCTCGCCGTGGTGTCGAACCGCGCGTAGTGGAAGCGGCTCGCGGGATCGGCGGAGGAGAAGCTCGTGTAGAGCAGCTCCGGATACGGCATCACGTTGCCGGTGCCGTCCACGTTCGCGCCGATGAGCTTCGTGACGTAGGCGTTGCCTCCCACGAAGTGATGGGAGAACCCGGGGTTGTGCGTGATGCGGTCGCACGAGACGTCGGAGAGGGGCGCCTTGGGCGTCACCACGGACCCGTTCACCGTGTACAGCGTCAGCGCCGTGCCGGGCTGGCCGTAGGTCTGCTGCATGTGGCAGGTGAGGCAGTCGCGCTTGTAGCTCGGGTCGTAGTTCGGGTTGCCGGGCCGATCGGCGTAGCGGCTGTTTCGCCACTCCGTATACGTCCGCTCGATGGGGAACCCGCCCACCCAGTAGCCGTAGGGGTTCTTGATGGTGAACGGGTTGGTCACGTCGTGGCAGGCGGCGCAGAACTCCGAGCGGTCGTACTTCACCTGATAGAAGGTATCGTGCTTGCCCGGGGGATTGGCCTGCGTCACGTAGATGCTGGTCGTCGCGCTCCCTCCGGTGAAGACGTCGCTCAGGTACGCGTCCAGCGTCGAGGAGAAGTTGTTCCAGGACAGCGGCCCGAAGCGCTCCGGCAGGTTCAGGGCGTGCGGGGAGAGGCGGTACGCCCCGGCTCCGATCGCGTAGCCCAGGTTCGGCGACGCCGCGTCCGGCGGGGTGAGCATGTCCTGCTGGGTCGAGGCGAGGCCGTTGGCGGAGGACCACCGCGGCGCGTTCTGGGGCGCCGCGAAGTAGTCGGTGCCCGACCTCGAGTAATAGTGGAAGGGCGTGTAGCGCGACCCGACGTTCGTGTGGCACACCTCGCAGACGTCCCCGACCTTTCCGCTGTTGCTGTTCACCACCCGCGTCACCCCGTCGACGTAGGAGCGCTGCCCGAAGGACTCGAAGGTCAGGAGGCCCGTGTACGGATCGGTCCCCTGGGCCGTGCCGATGGCCGTGGGATTGAATTGCGGGCTGATCCTCCCGTGCTCCTGGCCGGACGGCGGATCGCTCGTCACCCGGGTGACCGCGTCGATGTAGTTCGTGGGCATGTGACAGCGGGAGCAGAGGTTGTCGGCCAGGGAGCCGGCGCCGGTGTACGTGACGTTCGCCGTGCCCGAGTTGAAGGTGCTCGTGCAGTTCGCGTTTCCGAATGGATTGATCCGCGCCTTGGGCGTGCCGTCCGGAGGGTTCGGGATGTCGCAATCCCCGTTCGTGGAGGTCGCCCGCGCGACGTACAGGAAGGCGCCCCGCCATCCCGGATCCCTCCAGGAGTTCGACATCATGCCCCCCCTCCACTCGTCGTAGAGGGTCGTGTGGCAGCCGGAGCAGCTGCCCACGTCGTCGGTGCTGTTCCACAGGGGCTCGAAGGGAACGCCGGTGTGCGGCGCCCCGAACGCCCCGCCCGCCGACGTCGTCTCCTCCACGACGTACGGCGCGGGCTCGGGTATCCGGTTGGGAAGGAACTCCTCCTCGCCGTGGCGCGCGCCAGCCCTCGAGAGCGGATAGAGCAGGCAAACCACGACGACCGAGACTGCCACGAGGGCGAGCCGGCGCGACCGCATGGGTTCCTCCTTCCGGCGACGATTGCCTTCTCAGGGACGGACCGATGGCGCGGAGCGAAGGTGCGGGTTCCCCGTTGTCGTGAGACAGGAATGGACATCAGCAAGGAACCTGCCGCTCGAGGAGCCCGAGGGCTTACGGCCCACTGCGAGCGCGGAGCCCGCCAACGGGTGCGTCAGAACTGCCCGGACCGAGCGTCGAATCCGGAACGCGCAGTTCAGAAACGCTACGGCGGTTCAGAAACGTTACTGCCGGTCGAGAGGCGTCGCGGCGTCCGGAAGCGTCACCGCGCGGCGACGGCGGCGTCGTGCAGCGCCCGCCATACGCGCTCCGGCGTGAGCGGCATCTGGATCCTCTCGGCGCTCCGGCCGAGGCCGCCGCGGGCGAGGGCATCGACCACCGCGTTCACCACCGCGGGCGTCGCACCGATCGTGCCCAGCTCGCCGACGCCCTTGGCGCCCAGGGGATTCGTCCTCGTGGGAGTGGACTCGTCCAGCTCGGTCGCGAAGCGCGGGATCATGTCGGCCCGCGGCAGCGCGTAGCTCAGGAGGCTCGCGGTCAGCGGCTGTCCCGACTCCCGCTCGTAGACGAACCCCTCGCACAGGGCCTGCCCGAGGCCCTGGACCGCGCCGCCCTCGATCTGTCCGACGACGATGACGGGGTGGATGGCGCGCCCCACGTCGTTCACGGACGAGTAGGACAGGACCGCCACGTCGCCGGTCTCCGGATCGATCTCCACCTCGCAGACGTGGCAGCCGTTCGGCCAGGTCGGCCCCGACACGGCGCTGGTCGAGTCGAGGACGATGCGCCCGGAGGGTTGCCGCGCGGCGAGGTCGAAGAGCCCCAGCTTCCGGTCGGTCCCGACGATGGCGAAGGCTCCCGAGGCGTACTCGACGTCCGCGGCGGCCGCCTCCAGCTCCGCGGCGGCGAGCTCCCGGCCCTTCTCGACGGTCCGCTCCGAGGCCACGCGCACGGCGGAGCCGCCGGTGAAGAGGGACCGGCTCCCGGCGCTGCCGAACCCGTTCGCCCGATCCGTGTCGCCCTGCACGATGTGGATCGCCTCGATGGGGACCCCGAACACGTCCACCGCGAGCTGCGCGTAGGTCGTGGCGAGGCCCTGGCCCATCGCCTGCGTGGCCGAGGCGATCTCGATGTGTCCGTCGCCGGACACCGCCACCTGGACGCGCTCCTCGAAGACGTTGCCGCCGGTCCACTCCAGGAACGTGGCGATGCCGCGGCCGCGCAGCTTGCCCCGCCTCGCCGATTCGGCGCGGCGCGCCTCGAAGCCCTGCCAGTCGGCGAGGGCGAGGGCCCGGTCGAGGACCGACTCGAACCGGCCGCAGTCGTACGTCTGCCCCATGGCGTTCCGGTAGGGCATCTGCTCCGGCCGGATCATGTTCCGGCGGCGCAGCTCCGACGGATCGAGGCGGAGCTCGCGCGCGGCGGCGTCCATGAGGCGCTCGATGATGTAGATCGCCTCCGGCCGGCCCGCCCCGCGGTAGGCCCCCACCGTGCCGGTGTTCGTGAGCACGGCCCGCAGCTCGAGGTCGATCGTGGCGATGTCGTAGATGCTGGTCGAGACCCAGGGGCCGATGAGGAGCTGGATGGCGACGCCGACGGTCGTGGGATAGGCGCCCACGTTCGCCGTCGACCGGACCCGCAGCGCCAGCGCGCGGCCGTTCCCGTCGAGCGCCAGCTCGGCGCGGGTGTGCACGTCGCGGCCGTGCGTCGCGGCGAGCAGCTCCTCGTTCCGCTCCGCCCGCCACTTCACCGGACGCCGCAGCGCCCGGGCGCAGTGGGCGACGACGACGTCCTCGGGGTAGATGCCGGTCTTCATCCCGAAGCCGCCCCCGACGTCTCCCACGAGGACCCGCACCTTCTCCGGCGGGATGCCGAGGGCGTCGGCCACGCCGTTGCGCACCGCGGTGGGCATCTGGCTGCTCAGGCGGACCGTGATGCGACCGCTCGACGCGTCGAGGCTCGCCAGCACGCCTCGCGGCTCGAGCGGCGTCGGCGCCAGGCGCTGGTGGACGAGGTCCACCGAGACGACGTGGGCGGCGCGCGCGAAGGCTGCGGCCGCCGCGGCCGCGTCGCCGTGGCGGGCCTCGGCGCAGACGTTGTCCGGGGCCTCGGCACAGAGGCGCGGAGCTCCGGGCGCCAGCGCATCGGCCGGATCGACCACGGCCGGCAGCTCCTCGTAGTCGACCTCGACGAGGCGGACGGCCTCGCTCGCCTGCTCGCGCGTCTCCGCGACGACGGCGACGACGGCCTCGCCGACGAACCGCACCTCCTCGTGCGCGAGGCCGCGCCGCGGTGGGGTGGCGGCGGGAGCCCCGTCCCGCCGCTTGAGCGCCGTGCGCAGGGGGATGGGCTTCACGCCGGCCTCGACCAGATCCCTCCCCGTCAGCACCGCCAGGACGCCCGGCGCCGCCTTCGCCGCGCCGGTGTCGATGGAGCGGATCCGGGCGTGGGCATGGGGCGAGCGGACGAACAGGAGGTGCGCCAGGCCCGGGGCCGGCTCGTCGTCGACGAAGCGGCCCTTTCCAGTCAGGAGCGCCGGGTCCTCGACGCGGCGCACCGAGTTCCCGCTGCCGAAGCGCTGTGGGAGGGGGTCGGCCGCCACGATGGCACCGGAGGAAATCATCGTTCCGCGCCCCTGTCACGCGCCCGTGACGAGCGCCGTCCTCTTCGCCCTCATGTCGCCTCCCGCTCGCGGGGCCTCGGCGCGCGCCCGCGCCCCCGCGGCAGCGCGGCGGCCATTCTCCGCACGCCCTCGCGCAGGTCCTTCTCGGCCTGCGCGGCGAACCCGAGCCGCAGGGCGGGGACGGGCGAGCCGTCGAAGGAGAACTGGCGCCCGACCTCGAAGTGGACCCCGGCCTCGGCCGCCTGGTCCGCCCAGCGATCGAGGTCGAGGTCCTCGGACACCTTGCACCAGAGCGCCATCCCGCCGGGAGGGACGGTGAGCTCGACGGCGCCACCCAGCTCGCGGCGGAGCGCCGCCGCGAGCGCGTCGCGGCGGGCTGCGTAGATGCGCCGCATCCGCCACACGTGCTGCGGGATCTCCCCGTCCTCGAGGAGCTCCGCGATGGCGAGCTCGAGGGCGCCGTCGCCCTGCCGGTCCAGGTACCGCCTGTGCTCGGCCATGACCGCGATGGCGCCCGGAGGCGCGTGCACGTAGCCGAGCCGGAGCCCGGGCGCGAGGACCTTCGAGAGCGTCCCCACGTACACCACCGCCCCGGCCGGATCGCTCGCGGCGAGGGGCACCACCGGCCTTCCGTCGTAGTGGAACTCGCAGTCGTAGTCGTCCTCCACGAGCGCGATCCGCTCCGCGGCGGCGAGGCGGAGGAGCGCGAGCCGCCTGCCGGCCGGGAGCGTGACGGTGGTGGGGTACTGGTGGTGCGGGGTGAGGTAGACGGCGCGCACCCGCTCGCGCCCGGCCAGCGCCTCCAGCGCGTCGACGCGCAGGCCGCTCGCGTCGAGCGGGAGGGGGACGAGCCTCGCGCCGGCGGCGCGGAAGGCCTCCCAGGCCGCCGAGTAGCCGAGCTCCTCGACCGCGACGACGTCGCCGGCGCGCACCAGGGCGCGCGCGGCGACGGTGAGGGCGAGCTGGGCCCCGCGCGTGATGAGGAGCCGCTCGGGATCGGGATCGAGGCTGCGCGTGGAGCGGAGCATCGCTCCGATGGCGGCGCGGAGCCGCGGCTGGCCGCGCGGATCCCCGTAGCCGAGGATCCCCGGCCGGCGGAGCGCGCGGCGGTAGGCCCGCGCCAGCTCGGCGACGGGGACGAGGCGGAGATCCGGGATGCCGCTCTCGAGGTCGATGAAGCCCCTGGTCCCGGGGTGCGGCGCGGGCGGCGGCGGCGCGGGTACGAGGTCGTACCCGGGGCTCCGGACGGGCGGCGCCGGCTCGGGAGCGCTCGTGCGCCGCGGGAGCCGCGACGGGATCTCCCCGGAGACGAACGTCCCGCGGCCGGGCGCGGACTCGATCCAGCCCTCCGCGGCGAGCTCCGCGTAGGCGGCCGCCACGGTGTTCCGGTGGACGTCGAGGACGCGGGAGAGCGCGCGCGTGCCGGGCAGGCGCTCGCCGGCGCGGAGCCGGCCGCCGCCGATGTGCGCCGCGATGGCGCGCGCGATCTGGCGGACCACCGGAGCGGGGTCCGAGCGATCGACGGGGAGGGCCAGGGTCCAGGAGCGCACCGGCACATCGATAATGTCGAAAGCGGCACTTTTTCAAGTGCCGGATGCCCGGCATCCTACGCCCGTCACGAACCGAGGAGAGTCGAAGATGACCGGACCGAAGCGAATCCCCGAAGGGACCTCGACGGAGCGGATGGCGGCGCTGCCCGGGAACCCCTGGCATCACCTCTGGGGCCTGCTCCCGATCGTCGCCGCGCTGGCGCTGTGGGCATGGGCCCTGGCGGGCGTCCTGGCGCCGCTGGGTGGAGCGCTCGCGCAGCTCGATGCCGCCCGCGAGCGCGCCGCCGCCGCCTTGCACTGCCCTCCCCCGCCCGAGGCCCTCGCCTCGGCGGCGAGGACGATCGCGGTGGAGCCGTGTCGCTGAGGCGAGGCGGCCGATGTCACGGCCGGCCCGGCGCGTGCGGATGCGGCCCGGGCGGCGCATGGACGGCATCGGGGCTGCGTCGAGCGAGCCTCGCCGCCGTCGCGGCGCTCGCGAGGAGGATGAGCGCGAGCGGGATCCAGGTGCCCGCCGCGCTCGAGAACATCTCGTAGCTCCGCTCGAGGAACGGCGCGACCACGATCGCGTCGAGGAGCGCCGCGGCTCCGGCCAGGGTGAGCGCGGTCGCCGCGATCCCGGGGTGGCGCGGGTGACGCCAGAGGAGGCGCGTCGCGGCCGCGCCGATGAGCGGGGCGGCGACGAGGTGGATGGCGATGGCGGCGTTCACGCCGAGGGCGGCCCGCCCGGCCGCGAAGGTGAGGCCGCAGGCGAGCCAGGCCGCCACGGCCCAGGCGAGCGCCGGGCCCACCGCGATCCCGGAGCGCTGCAGCGCCGAGAGCGCCGGCGGCGCCGCCAGCACCCACAGGACGAGGAGCGGCCAGAGCGAGCCGCGCCAGAGCGCGTACTGCTCGAGGACGCCGTCCCAGGGCTGGCCGGACCCGCGCGCGAACGCGAGCTCGAAGAGCACGGTCAGCACCGCCCAGAAGGCGCCCGTCGCCCACGCCTGCCGCGCGCTGGCGGGCGGCCAGAGGCGGAGGAGGAGCCAGATCGCGATCCCGAAGAGGACCGCGCCCACGCCGGCCGAGACCTGACGCGCGGCGAAGTCGCCGAGCGCCGGTGGATAGGCGAGCTGCCGCGCGGCGCCGTTCAGGAACGCCACGGCGACGAGGACGAGCCAGGAGAGGAAGGCGCGGAGCGGCGTCATGGCGGTGCCTCCTCGACCCCCGAGTGTCTCACCTCCGCCGCGAGCTGGCGCGGAGATCCGCGGGGCGCGGCGAATCGTACCGCCCGCCGGAGGTAGTGTAGCGTGGGCGGATCAGGACGGAGGCAATCCGATGAAGCTCGTCGAGCAGGCGATCGTCGCGGCGATCCTGTCGGCGTCCGGTGCGGCGTCGGCTGCGGCTCCGGCGTGCGACGGCGGCCGCGCCGTGGAGGTCGTGAGAGCCGAGGCATCGCGCCAGCGCCTCGACGTCTCGACGCTCCAGCTCGTCATGGAGGGGCCCTACGCCCGCGCCAAGTTCATCCGCACGCATCCCGCCTTCCGGCCCAGCCCCGCCGTGAAGCAGCGGCTGGCGAAGCGGACCTTCTACTTCGTGTGGTTCCACCCTCCGTTCCGCGACTCGGTGGGCGCGAGGGGCACGGATCTCTGGGCGCTCGTCGGCTCGGGGAGGTGCGACCTCCTGCACCTCGAGCGCGGGCGCTGAGCCCGGCGGGCGCGCCCGGCTCCGCCGCGGCGCGCCTCTGCAGGAACGCGAGCGCTGCCGGAAAGCGTTCGCGCGGCCCGATCAGCTCGACGCGAAGCATGGGGAGGATCACGGCCGGCCTCCTCGGCGCGCACGCACCTCCATCTCGGAGGCTGATCGACGTCCTCTGCGGCCGCAATGGGGCAAGGATCCGCGCCCCTCTTCGCGGCGGCATCGGCGGCGCCGGGCCGTACTCCGGCTCGGGCCCGCTGCGCGTCCCCGCGCGCCCCTCGGGCGGCACGCCGCCGCGGGCGTGCCGGCGAACGGACTGCCGCGGCGCCGCGGGGCGGTTACACCGCGGTCATGCCCCTTCCCGTCGCCGGCGCAGCGCACGAAGCACCCTCCGGGGCCGACTTCGTATGGTTCGTCTACGGCTCGTCGCTCGATCGCGAGGCCTTCGCTGCGTGGGCCGGCGAGCACGGCTACCGGGTGCCCGATTTCTCGCGCGCCCTCCCGGCGCGCCTGGACGGCTGGCGGCTCTCCTTCGACGTGCTCTCCCGGTTCTGGGGCGGCGCCGTGGGCAGCCTGGCGGCGGCGCCGGGCGCGCGGGTGGAGGGGCTCGCGGTCCCGATGGCCGGCGGCGCCCGAGGGCTCGCCGATCACAAGGAGGGCGCCATCTCCGGCCTGTACCGGCCGATGGAGGTCGAGGTCGTTCCCCTCGCAGGCGGCGAGGCCATCCGCGCGACCGCCTACGTGGCGAGCCCCGGCCGCCGCCTCGCCTCGGAGCAGGCGCCCTCCCCCGCCTGGCTCGACGCCGTGATCCGCGGGGCCCGGGCCGCGGGGCTCTCCCCGGAGTGGACGGCCGAGCTGGCGAGGCTGGTCGAGCGGCGGTGATCGCCGCTCGGGGTGGGGGCATGTGTCCCCCTCCGGCCGGGTCGCGAATTCACGCCCGGCGCTTGCCTCGACCTCGCGAGGAGCGGGAAGATCCGCGCTCACCCCGAGGAGGAGCCCATGGACGACCTCGAGACGGAGCACCTCAGCGATCGCTTTCACGCCGAGCGGCCGAGCCCGATGCCCTGGGTGCTCTTCGCGCTCGCCCTCCTCGGCGGCGTGGCGGGGGCCGCGTTCCTCTGGATGAAGCTCGCGGGCGCGCGGCTCGAGGCGGCCGCCGCGACCGAGGCGCTGGAGCGCGGCAAGACCGAGCGCGCCGAGCTGGCGCAGCGGGTCGAGAAGCTGGAGGCCGACCGAGCCGACCTCCTCGCCCTGCGCAACGAGCTCTCCGTGCAGGTCCAGGCCAAGGAGGAGGAGCTCTCGAAGCTCCAGGGGACGTACAAGGAGCTCGAGGCGAAGATGAAGGAGGAGATCGCCAAGGGCGACGTCCGCCTCTCGCAGTCGGGCGGCCGCATCAAGGTCGACCTCGTGGACAAGATCCTCTTCGACGTCGGCGACGCCTCGATCACCTCGCGCGGCGAGGAGGTGCTGTCGCGCGTGGGCGGCGTGCTCGCCAAGGTGGCGGACAAGAAGATCCAGGTCTCCGGCCACACCGACGACCAGCCCATCTCCGATCGGCTGCGCAGCCGCTACCCCACGAACTGGGAGCTCGCCTCGGCGCGCGCCTCGAACGTCGTGCGCTTCCTCGAGGAGAAGGCGCACGTGCCGGGCCGCCGCCTCGTGGCGGCCGCCTACGGCCCGTGGGAGCCGATCTCGTCGAACCGCAGCGCGAGCGGGCGCGCTCGCAACCGGCGGATCGAGATCGTCCTCACGCCCGCGCTCGCGCCGGCGCCCATCGACAAGGTGGCGGCCCCGCCGGCCAAGAAGGCCCCCACGAAGACGGCCGCCGCGACGTCCAAGGCGACCCCGGCGAAGGCGCCCGCGCCGGCGAAGAAGAAGGCGCGCTAGCGGCGCGGGTCGACGCGATGCCCACGAGCGCCCATCCGGACCTCCATCGCGTCGATTGGTCGCGGATCCCGGCCCCGGTCGACGACGGCGCCGCCGGGCACCTCCTCGGCCTGCGCCTCCCGGACGTGAGCCTGCCCGCCACCGACGGGACGAGCGTCTCGCTGGCGCGCCTCGCCGGCCGCACCGTCGCGTACCTCTACCCGAGGACCGGGCGCCCCGGAGAGATCAGCCCGGTGCCGGACTGGGACCAGATCCCGGGCGCCCGCGGCTGCACGCCCCAGAGCTGCGCCTTCCGGGATCACCACGCGGAGCTCCTGGCGGCCGGCGCGGCGCGCGTCTTCGGCGTCTCGACGCAATCCACGGACTACCAGCGCGAGGCGGTGGCGCGCCTGCACCTACCCTTCCCGCTCCTGTCCGACGAGGCGCTCGCGCTGGCGCACGCGATCCGCTTGCCCACGTTCGAGGTGGCCGGCCTGACGCTCCTGAAGCGGATGGCGCTCGTCGTCGACGACGGGTGCATCCGCCGGGTCTTCTATCCCGTCTTTCCGCCCGACCGGAACGCGGCGGACGTCCTCGCCTGGCTTCTGTCTTCGCGGACCGGGTGACGGCCGAGCGGCCTACCGGTCCGGCACGTATCGCTTCGCGATCCAGCGACCGCCGCATCGCCATCGCCGCACCCGGATCGTGCCGGCGACCCCGCGCTCCGCCAGCTCGCGAAGGAACAGGATCTGGATCGCGTCCTCGATGGTCTTGGCGCAGATGATCAGGGGCGCGTCGGCTGGGCGGCCTTCGCTGTCGTCGGGCGTGAAGATGTACTCGAAGACTTCCATCGACCGACCGATGCACCGCGGCCGTACGTGGACGGCGCGCAATCCGCCATCGGCGATCGGTCATCCCTGCCCGCACGCATGGTACGTGTGGCGGCGCCTTCACGCCAGGTCCTGGTAGGGACTGTAGAGTTCTTCAGCAGCGCGATCCCGTCGGCGACCCTTTCCACATCCGTGCGGCAATCCGAGCTCCGGTCCGCCGGACGAGGACCCGACGGATCCCCCTGGACCCGGATCCCTCCCGAACCGCCGTGGTCCTGCGATCCGGAAGGCAGACCCGAAGTACCGACTGCAGGCGGGAACGAACGGAACGATTCGTGCGTGCGGCGCACGAGTGATGTCCACGAGACCGCCTGGTCTCCGCGGCGCGCATCGTTAGGTCACCGTCGCTCCCGCCGTGCCGCGCACGTCGCTCGGCCGACGCGGGTGAACGGGTGACACGATGACTCGCGACTCCTCTCCCTCCAGCCCGGCGACGTCGATGGCGCCGGTGCGGCGGTCTCCAGCGTCCGGTCATGAGAGCGCCCGAGCGCGCGAATGCCCGTCGATCGGCTCGCCCCCATGCTTCCCCCTCGACGCCGCCACCGCCGACCGCTGCGCGGAGCTGGCGCGAGGCTGACCGCCCTCACGCCGCGTCGCGGACCGAGATGGTCGCGTCGGTGAACGCCCAGGCCACGGCGAGGCCGCCCCGGGGGAGGCGGATCTCGTCGCCGGGCTCGAGGACGTGGTCCTGCAGATCGCCCTGCCGCGTGACGAGCACCGTCCCGCGATCGACGCGCACGACCACCGCCGCGCCGCGCCGCGAGACCCGCATCGCCGCGTTCTCGGCGAGCTCCCACGCCACGGGCGCGGTGCCGAAGCTCGTTCCATTCGCCGTTGCCATCTGCGCCTTCCTCCGTCCCCGCCGCTCTCCGGCGGCGAGGGTGATCTTGCCGCCGGGAGCGTGGGATGGAACCGCACGAAGTTGCGCGCGGGGGGTGCGCGGATGCACGGGCCTGCGCGCCGGGATCATGCCGCCGCCCCCCCGGGGTTCTCGCCCTCCGCGGAGCGCAGGGCGCCCTGGAGCGTGGCGCCGATGCCGAGCGGCGCCGGCGCCTCCAGCTCCGCCTCACCCTCCTCGGCCCGGCGGTCCCGGGCGATGAGGAGGTAGATGGCGGGCACGAAGAAGAGCGTGAACGCCGTGCCCACGGCCATGCCCGCGACGAGCACGAGGCCGATGCTGTTCCGGGCGTGCGCGCCCGGGCCGGACACCAGCGTCAGGGGGAAGTGGCCGCACACCGTGGCGACGCTCGTCATGAGGATGGGCCGGAGCCGCGTCACCGCCGCCTGCTTGACCGCCTCGAGCTTGGAGAGCCCCGACTCCTGGAGCTTGTTCGCGAACTCGACGATGAGGATGCCGTTCTTCGCCACGAGCCCGACGAGCGTCACGAGCCCCACTTGCGAGTAGACGTTGAGCGTGGTGGTCCACCCGTCCGTGAAGAAGTGGAGGTTCGGGTTCGGCATCTTGAGGAACATCACCACGACGGCTCCGAACATGCCGAGCGGCACGGAGCCGGCCAGGATCACGAAGGGGTCGCGGAAGCTGTTGAACTGGGCGGCGAGCACCAGGAAGATCAGCACCACCGCGAGGAGGAACGCCGGCAGGAAGCGGTTCCCCTCGGTGCGGAGCTGGCGCGACTCGCCCGTGTAGTCGAGCCGGTAGCCCTTGGGGAGGATCCTCGAGGCCTCGTCCTCCAGGAACGTCAGCGCCTGGTCGAGCGGCCGGATGGCGACGCCGCTGATCTTCACGGCGTTGAGCTGCTGGAAGCGATTGAGCGAGCGCGGCGTGACGGTGTCGTGCAGGTTCGCGATGGAGGAGAGCGCGATGAGCTGGCCGTTCGGCCCGGTGACGTGGATGTTCCGGAGCTGCTCCGGATTGAGGCGCTCGGCGCGCAGCACCTGCGGGATGACCTTGTAGCTGCGGCCGCCGATGCTGAACCGGTTCACGTAGTTCCCGCCGATGGCCGACCCGAGGTCCTGCCCCACCGTCTGGAGATCGAGGCCGAGCTCCGCCACCTTCTGGCGATCGATCTCGATGTCGGACGAGGGCTGGTCGATCTTGACGTCGATGAGGGGCGGGAACGCGAACATCCCGCTCGCCGCCGCCTTCTCCTGCAGCTTCTTCGCGAAGCTCAGGACCTCCGAGCTCTCCGCCGTGGAGGCGACGACGAGCTCGACCGGGAACTGGCCGCCGCCGGGGAGCGCGGGCGGCAGGACGGCGAACGTCTGGACGCCGGGGATGGCGGCCACCTTCCTCTGGATCTCGGGGAGGAGCTCGAAGGCGGAGCGCTTCCGCTCCTCCCACGGCTTGAAGACCGCGCCCCAGAAGCCGCCGGTGGGGAAGGTGACCTGGAAGGTGAACTCCGACTCGGGGATCGACATCACCGTCCGGTTCACCTCGTGGGCGGACGGCAGGAGCTGATCGAGCGTGGAGTTCGCCGGCGAGTTGAGGACGCCGAAGATGTAGCCCTGGTCCTCGGTGGGGGCGAGCTCCTTGGGAACCATCGTGAACATGGCGAGCGTGAGGGCGCTCACCGCGATCCACGCTGCGTAGATGGAGCGGCGGTGCTGGAGGGAGCTGTCGAGGCGCCGCCCGTAGCTCTCCTTGATGCGATCGAAGACGCGGTTGATGCGGCCCGCCAGCCCCTTCTCCTCCCGGTCCCCGCGGAGGAGCTTCGCGGACATCATGGGCGAGAGCGTCAGCGCCACGATGCCGGAGAGGGTCACCGCGCCGGCCAGGGTGAGCGCGAACTCCCGGAAGAGCGAGCCGGTGAGGCCGCCCTGGAAGGCGATGGGCGTGTACACCGCCGCGAGCGTGATGGTCATGGCGATGATGGGACCGACGAGCTCGCGCGCGCCCTTCAGCGCCGCCTGCACGGGCGTCATGCCCTCGCGCAGGTGCCGCTCGACGTTCTCCACCACGACGATGGCGTCGTCCACCACGAGGCCGACGGAGAGCACGATGGCGAGCAGCGTGAGGAGGTTCACGCTGAACCCGAAGGCCTGCATGAGGAAGACCGCCCCGACGAGCGAGACGGGGATGGCCACGATGGGGACGAGGACCGAGCGCAGCGAGCCCAGGAAGAGGAAGATGACGATGACGACGATGAGCAGCGTCTCGCCGAGCGTCCGCTCCACCTCGTGGATGGCGTTCCGCACGTAGGACGTGGCGTCGAAGGCGAGGCGAGCCTGGATCTGCTCGGGGATCTCCTTCTGCAGCGAGGCGAGCTCGGTGCGGACCCGGTCGATGACGTCGAGCGAGTTGGCGTTGGGGAGCGCCCAGACGCCCACGAAGACCGCCGTCTGGCCGGTGAAGTTCACCGCCGCGTCGTAGTCCTCGGCGCCGAGCGCCACGCTGGCGACGTCGCCCAGCCGCACGATGGCGCCGTTCTGCTCGCGGACGGGGAGCTGCTCGAACTCGGCCACGGACCTGAGGTCGGTGTTGGCCGTGAGGTTCACCTGGACGAGCGAGCCCTTCGTCTGGCCCACGGCGGCCTGGTAGTTGTTCCTGGCCAGGGCCGCCCGGATCTGGGCGGGGCTCACGTTGAGCGCCGCCATGCGGTCGGGCTTGAGCCAGATGCGCATGGCGAACGTCCGGCCGCCCAGGATGTCCGCGCGCTGCACGCCCTCGATGGCGGACAGGCGCGGCTGGACCACGCGGACCAGGTAGTCGGTGATCTCGTTCTGCTTCAGCGCCTCGGAGGAGAAGGAGAGGTACGCGGAGGCGAGCTGGCTGTCGGCCGACTCGATGGTGACGACCGGGACCTCCGCCTGCGGCGGGAGATCGCCGCGCACCTGGTCGATCTTCGCGCCGACCTCGGCGAGCGCCTTGTTGGCGTCGTGGTTGAGGCGCAGGCGCGCCCGGACGATGGAGACGCTCTGCTTCGACTCCGACTCGAGGTAGTCGACGCCGTCCACCGACGCGATCACGCGCTCGAGCGGCGTGGTGATGAACCCGCGCACCAGCTCGGCGTTCGCGCCGACGTACGCGGTCGTGACGATGATCTGCGCGTTCTCGCTGCGCGGGTACTGGCGGGCGTTGATGGAGCGGATCGCCTGGAGCCCCGCGATGACGATGACGAGGTTGACGACGACGGCGATGACGGGCCGGCGGATGAAGAGATCGGTGAGCTTCATGGATGTCCTCGAGCTCGCCTACTGATCGGCGGGCTTCGGCTCGAGCTGGGCCTGCGGCGCGAGCGCGTTGTTCACCACCACCGAGGCGCCGTTGCGCAGCTTGAAGGCGCCGCTGCTCACGATCGTCTCGCCGGCGCCGAGGCCGGAGACCACGGCCACGACGTCCCCGCGGCGCTCGCCCGTGCGGACGAACTTCTGCCGCGCGATCGCCCCGGTCTTGCCGTTCGCGTCCTTCTTCTCCTCGATGGCGAACACCGAGTCGCCGTACGGAGCGAAGATCACCGCGGTGGCGGGGATGGTCAGCACCGGGCGCTTCTCCGAGGAGAGGACCTCCACCTTCACGAACATCCCGGGCCGCAGGCGCCCGTCCTTGTTCTCGAACGTGGCGCGCACGCGGACGTTGCGCGTGGCGGGATCGACCTCGGGGTTGACGGTGCTCACCTCGCCGCTCCACTCCTCGTCGGGGAACGTGTCGGTGCGCGCCCGCGCCTGCTGGCCGAGCCGGAGGCTCGCCAGCGCCTGCTGGGGCAGCCAGAAGTCCGCGTGGATGGGGCTCACCGACTGCAGCGAGGCGATGGGGCTGCCCGGCGAGACGACCTGGCCCAGCTCCACCTGGCGGATGGCGATGCGCCCGTCGAAGGGCGCGCGGATGGTCTTCTTCGCGATGATGGCGCGGAGGTTCGCGACCGTGGCGTCGGCCTCCTTGGCCCGCGCCTCGGCGGCGTCGAGATCGGCCGGGGCGTTGGCCTGGCCCTCGCGCAGCTTCCGCGCCCGCTCGTGGCTGAGCCTCGCCAGCGCGGCGGAGGCCTCGGCCGAGGCGAGCTGCGCCTCCTCCGCCGAGATGTCGAGCCGGACGAGGACCGCGCCGCGCTTCACCGAGGTGCCGGACTCGAACGCGATCTCGCGGACCGTCCCGGGCAGCTCGGCCGCGAGGACCACCCCCCGGACCGCCACGAGGGAGCCGATGGCCGGCGTCGTGGACTCCCACTCGCTCGGCTCGACCTTCGCGGAGGTGACGGACTCGGGCGGGGGCACGAACGACTCGCCCGCCCGGACCATGGTGACGATCTGGCCGGCCTTGGTTCCGACGAGGACCAGCACGACCACGGCCAGCCCGACTGCCACGACGATCCACTGCTTGCTCTTGCTCTTCATGGACGCTCCTCTGAATCGAAGACCAGCGATGGTTGCAGACGGCGGGCCACGCGACGTCTTACGGCCTGGACGGCGTCGGCGCGGCCCGGGGGTGAAGGCGCCGGGTGGGACGGCTGACCGGATCGCTCAAGCCCTGAGCACCCGGATGCGGTGCGGGTCATGGCACCCGCCTCGCCCCGGGCTCGAGCAGGCTCTCGCCCGCCGCGATCCGGAGCTGCGCGCGCGAGTTCGCGAGATCGGCGTCCGCCAGGATGCGGCCCGCATCCGCGGCGAACGCGTCGCGCTGCGCCTGCAGGAGATCGAGCTGCGTCCCGTCGCCCACCTTGTATCGATCGAGCGCGAGATCCGCCGCCCGCGCGCTGACCTGCGCCTGGACCCGCGCCGACCGGCTCCGGGCGATGCTGGTCCCGACCGTCATCCAGGCGCGGTGGATGTCGTCCCGCGCTGCGAGGCGCGCGCGCTGCTCCCGCGCCCGCGCCCCCTCCGCGGCCGCCGCCTGCGAGCGGATGCTCGCGAGCGTGGTGAGGTCGAACGACCAGGTGAGGCCGACCACGGCCTGCCAGTACGACTCCCGGCCGGCGAGCCCCTCGAAGTCGCTCACCCGCTCCGTCACGCTCCCGGCGAGGCTGGGCACGAGGGTGAGCCGCTGCGCCGTCGCCTGCTTCTCCGCGGCGACGCGGCCCTGGATGGCGGCCGCCAGCGCCGGGATCCGCTCGTCCGGCGCCTGGAAGCGCTCGAGCGGCGGCTCCTCGTGGAGGTCGTCGGCGAGCGCCACGTCGCCCTCCAGCGCGGGCGGGATCCCGGTGAGCGACTGGAGCGAGCGCGCCAGGAGCGAGGCCTGGAGCTCCGCCCCGGCGACCTGCTGGACGTTGCGCTCGAGCTCCGCCTGGGCGCGATCGACGTCGAGGGCCGCTGCCGCGCCGGCGCGGTTGCGCTCCTCCGCGATGCGCAGGCTCTCCCGGGCCACCTCCAGCGCCCGGCGCGACGACCCGACGAGCGCGAGGTTCGCCACGAGCTGGTAGTAGTCCTGCGACACCTGCGACTCGACGCGGAGCCCGGTGGCGGTCTCCTGCAGCGCGGAGGCGCGGGCGTTGGTCCGCGCCGCGCCGATCCGGGCGAAGCTCGCGAGATCGACGAGCGGCACGTCCAGCGTGGCGCTTCCGTCGAGCTGCTCGTGGGGCGTGAGGGTGACGGTCGTGGGCGGGCCGCCGCCGGAGCCCGGGAGCTGCAGCTTCGACTCGAACTCGTTGCGGGTGTACGTCCCGCGGA
>DATDDC010000815.1:0-7374 GCA_036523995.1 Anaeromyxobacter sp. | reverse complement strand
CGGCGCAGAACGCGACGACGGCGGCGGCGCCCCCCAGGGCCCTGGACGCGGCGGCGTGCATCAGGCCGGCTTCTCCCGGTCCTTGTCGAGCGCGTCGAGCCGCTGGGCGATCGCGTCGAGCCGTCTCTGCAGCGCCTCGATGTCCTCCCGCGACGGGATGCGGAAGCGGCTGGCGGCGCGGCGGACCGCCTCGTCGATGCCCTTCTCGATGTCGCGCCGCTGCGAGGCGAGCCGCTCGCCGAACTCGCGGGCGTGCCGCCTCACGTCGTCGGTGGTGAAGCCGGCCGCGTCCGCCAGCCTCGCGAAGACCTTCTCCGCCTCCTGCTCGGCGGCGTTCACGCCCGCGAGGGCCTGCGACCACGCCTCCTTGAACAGCTCCTGGATGTCCGGCATCGCCCTAGCCCTCCGACCCCGTCGCCCTCTTCTTCGCGCGCGGGCGCTTGTCGGCCTTGGCGATGCGCTTCGCCAGGCGGTCGAGCTCCTTCGAGAGCTCCTGGACCTCTTCGCGCGTGGCGACGCCGAGGAAGGAGACCGCTCTCGCCTGCAGCTCGATCATTCGCTCCAGAGCCTCCGCACGGAACGTCTCCGCCTTCCCCCGCCACTCCGCGGCCCTCTCCATCCCCTGGTCCCGGAGCTTCTCGAGCCGCTGCTTCATCTCCGGGAACGTCCAGTCCTGCTTCGACAGCCTCGACACCATGTGCTCAATGTCCTTCCGGCTCGCACGTCCCCTGTCCATGAGATCCTTGAACACCCGCTGTGCGTCCTCCTCGAAACGCTCCAGCTTCGCCTGCGCCACCGACAGCGGCTCGCGCAGGAACTCCGGCACCTTGACCGACCTCGAGTTCTCGCCCCTGGTCTCCGACATGAATTCCTCCGTACAGGCCCACACCCTGGCGGCCCCGCGGCTGGAGACCCTAACGCAGCGCGTTATCAACGTCAAGGACGAACAACGCGTCGCGTTATAAACTATACGCCTACATCAATTATGCTCGAGACGGCCGAAGTGACGCGCCCTAGGGGGTCTGCGACACACCAGGGGGAAAACCGCTCGTCCGCTCCGATGGGGTGCGGTGATCCGCGCCGATCGCGTCGGCGATCCGCGCGAAGCCGTCGCGCCGGAGGAGCGCCGCCAGCCCCTCGTTCACCCTCCGTACAAACCCGGGTCCGCCGTACACGAAGCCCGTGTAGACCTGCACGAGCGCCGCTCCCGCGCGGATCTTCGCGTAGGCGCCCTCGGCGTCCATGACGCCGCCGACGCCGACGATGGGCACCCGGCCTCGCGCCCGCGCGAACGAGCGGCGCACCGCCGACGTGGCGACCGCCTCGAGGGGCGCGCCGGAGAGCCCGCCGGCCTCCCGGGCGCGCGGGTGGCCCTCGACGCCGGCGCGCGACAGCGTCGTGTTGGTCGCCACGATCCCCGCGACGCCCGCGGCGATGGCGACGTCCACCGCCTCGTCGAGCGCCTCGGGCGACAGATCCGGCGCGAGCTTCACGAGGAGCGGCTTCCCCGGCGCGCGCTCCCGCAGGCGGGCGGCGCAGGCGCGCAGGAGCCGGTCGAGGGGCTCGGCGTCCTGCAGGCCGCGGAGGCCCGGCGTGTTCGGCGACGAGATGTTCACCACCAGGTAATCCGCCCACGGGTGAAGGCGATCGATGCAGGCGAGGTAGTCGGAGGCGGCCTGCTGGTTCGGCGTGACCTTGTTCTTCCCGACGTTGATGCCGACCGGTCCGAGCCGCGCCCCGGGCGGCAGCGCGGCGAGCCGCTCCGCGCACGCCTCCGCCCCCTCGTTGTTGAACCCCATGCGGTTCACGAGGGCGCGGTGCTCCGGCAGCCGGAAGAGGCGCGGCCTCTCGTTGCCGGGCTGCGGCCGCGGCGTGATCGTCCCGATCTCCACGTGCGAGAAGCCGAGCGCGAAGAGCCCCGGCAGCGCCACGTCGCCCTTGTCGAAGCCCGCGGCGAGGCCGACCGGCCCCTCGAAGTCGAGCCCGAAGGCCCGGACCGCGAGCGAGGCGGGCACCGCGGGGCGCCTGCGCCGCGCCGACGCCGGGCTCACGCGCCGGAGGAACCGGTGCGCGAGCCGGTGGGCGCGCTCCGGATCGAGCCGGAAGAGCAGCCAGCGGAGGGCGGGCCAGAGCATGGGGACGGAGCATGTACCCCAGCCCCCCTGCGGCGATCCACCTCTTCTTTGGCGCTCTAGGGCTCCCGGACGAACACCGCCGACGGCACGAAGACCGAGTCCACCCAGAACAGCCGGCCGCTCGGATCGAGCGTGGGCGACGTCTTCGCGGAGTAGTGGCTCGTGACCTGGATCGGATCGCCGTCGAGCCCGCGCACCATCCAGACCTGCCTGCCGGCGAGCGCCGGCGGCGACTGCTCGCTCACGAGCAGGCGGTTCCCGCTCGCGGCCAGGCCGACGACGCTCGTCACGTCGAGCCCGGCGCGCGGTGAGCCCGCGGGGTGCTTCATCCGCACGGCGGAGGCGAAGGTCGCGGGGCGCGGGTCGTCGGCCGTGCCGAAGACGCCGTCCGGTCCGGCGTCGTGGCACGGGGGGTATGTCCCCGGTCCACAGCACACTTCCGGGGCTGCGCGTCGTGTAAGCTCGATGTCTCGACCCGGTTGCCTCGGTCGGAGGAGCCATGAAGCGCGGAATCCGGATGGTCGCCGCCGCGTGCCTCGCGTTCGCTCCGGCGGCGCGGGCGGCCGACGATCTCGACGCCGCCGCCGTCAAGGCCGCGGACGACCTGGCCGCGGCGCTCCAGCGAGCGCCGGAGCGGGCGTCGATCCAGAAGATCCTCGTGGCGCCGTTCCAGGAGACCGGCGCGCTGAAGGGCTTCGGCCGCGTCGCGGAGGAGAGGCTCGCCTCGCGCCTCTCGGCGCCGGGCCTCGAGGTCATGGATCGCAGCAAGCTCGCCGCCGTCGTGGGCGAGCAGAAGCTCCAGGCGATGCTCGGCAGCGGCTCCGCCACCGGCGAGAGCCTCGCCGGCGCGGCGGGCGCCCAGGCGGTGGTCTCCGGCCAGATCCAGGACGGCGGGGACCGCGTGGTGCTGCAGGTTCGCCTGACGGCCGCCGGAGGCCGGCTCGTCGGCACGAGCCGGCAGGAGGCGTCGCTCCCCGGCCACGCCAGGAGCGGCGCCCGCGGCGCCGCCGAGTCGAGCGACATCCTCGTCGCCATGCGCAAGCTCTCCGACGGCCTCGCCGCCGGGTTCGGGCGCCTCCCGGGCAGCGCACGCTACCGGCGCCTCGCGGTCCTCTCCTTCGGCGAGGTGGGCACCGAGGCGAAGAAGCGGCAGCTCGGCGCCATCGTGACGGCGGAGATCGCGACGAGCCTCAAGCGCGACCACGGCCTCATGCTCGTCGAGCGCGCCAGGCTGACGGAGGTGCTGGGCGAGCTGAAGCTCCAGCAGTCCCTCGGCGTCGACGCGTCCCAGGCCGGACAGATCGGCAAGATGGCCGACGCGCAGGCGCTCGTCATCGGATCGGTGTCCGAGGCCGGCGACCGCTTCCTCGTGAACGCGCGCATCGTGGCGACGCAGACCGGCGAGACGCTCGCCGCGGAGTCGCAGCCGGTCGCCGCCGCGGGCATGGTCTCCCTGGCGAGCGACGCGGTCGTCCTGCGCTCGCGCTCCGCCGCGGTGTTCCGCTCCGTCCTCGTGCCGGGGTTCGGGCAGTTCTACAACCGCCAGCCGGTGAAGGCGTGGATGTTCATCGGCGCCGAGGCGGCCGTGCTCGGCTCGGCGCTCGCGTTCCACCTCTCGGGGAACGCGGCCTACTCGCAGTACCGGGACGTCTCGCGCGCGTCGGGGCCCACCCCGTCCGTGGAGGCCTCGCGCCTCTACGACACCGCGAGCTCGCGCTACCGCACCCGCGACTGGCTCCTCGTCGGAGCCGCGGCGGTGTGGGCGGTGAACGTGGCCGACGCGTACCTGTCCGGCGTGGACGGCGAGGCGCTGCTCGGCGGCGGGGGCGGCGCCGTGGTGGTGGCGCCGACCGGCGGGGGCGCCGTGGCGCTGGCGTCGCTCCGGTTCTGACGCCTCAGAGCTGCTTCACCATCACGATCGCGTCCTCGTTCTCCTCGGCGTAGTAGTTCGGGCGGATGCCCACCTGGCGATAGCCGATGGCGCGGTAGAGCGCGATGGCGGCCTCGTTCGACCGGCGCACCTCGAGCGTGGAGAGGCGCGCGCCGCGGGTCCTGCCGGCGTTCTCGGCGGCCGCCATGAGGGCCCGGCCCACGCCGCGGCGGCGCGCCTCGAGGGCCGTCGCCACGTTGAGCACGTGGATCTCGTCGTGCACGAGCCAGAACACGATGTAGCCGAGGACCCGCTCCGCTCCGGGCGAGCCGAGATCACACGCGAGCAGGATCTGCGACCAGGCATGGCCGAGCTCGCGCTCGATGAGATCGCGGGACCACGGGTGCTTGAACCCGTCCTTCTCGATCTCCATGACGCGGGCGACGTCCGCCGGCCCGGCGCGGCGGAAGGCGAGCGCGGGGCCCGCTGCGGTGTCGATGGGCCGTCGCATGTCAGCCGCCCGCCCCCGTCCCCGCCGGCGACGCGCGGAACGGCTCCCGCACCCGGATCTCGGCCCGGCTGCGCAGGTCGGCGAGCAGGTCCTTCACCTGGGCGCGGGCCCGCTCCTCCGAGAGCTGCGCGCGGGCGGCCTCGCGGGCCGGGCCGGGCGCGGCCGGGTGGCCTCGGTCCCGCAGCCAGGCGTCCACCTCCTCGTCGGCGACCCGCGCCGTGCGGCCCACCCGGCTCTCCACGTACCGCTGGACGCGCACCATCCGCGCGAGCATCACCACCAGCTCCTCCTCGGTCAGCTCGTTCGCGGAGAGGAAGCGGGCGTAGTCGGCCGCGACCGGGAAGTGCCCCCGGAACCGGCGCAGCTCCTCGAGGACGTCCTCCCGCGGGACCTCGTCGATGCGCAGCCGCGCCGCCTCGTCGGCGACGAGCATCTGGTCGAGCAGCCACTCGAGCGCCGCGCGGAGCGCCGCCCGGTCGAGGGGACCCGTCGCCGCGGCCACGGCGCCGCGCGAGACGAGCGCCACCCGCGCCTCCTCCGTGAGCTTCGTCAGGGTCACGACGCGGGGCGGGGCGCTGGGCGGGTTCCGCACCACCGCGACGATCTCCTCCACGACCCGCTCCCCCGGTTCGGCGGGGGCGGCGGCGAGGGCGAGGGCCAGGGCGGCGAGGAGCATCGACGTCATTCTAAACGGCCGCCGCGATTCGGAACACGCGAGCGCAGCGAGCGCGCCGGGAAGCGCCTCGCGAGGCGGCGGATACCGCCGCGAGGCGCCAAGGGCCCCGGCGGGCAGGGGCGGCCCACCTGCGGCGAGCGCAGGCGCAGCCGGATGAGGCTGCGCTCGAGCGAGCGGGGGGAGCGGGGGGCGCGTCGTGTGCGACCCCCCGGCAAGAGGATCGCGGCACGCCATCGCGATTGACGCCCCCGGTGGAACGGTTACGTTTCACGGCGTGCCCCACCGCGATCTGTACGAGATCCTCGGCGTCTCCAGGACGGCGTCGACCGACGAGATCAAGAAGGCCTACCGCAAGCTCGCGAAGCAGTACCACCCGGACGTGAACCCCGGGAACAAGGCGGCGGAGGAGAAGTTCAAGGAGGTGACGGCCGCGTCCGAGGTGCTGTCCGACGAGAAGCGCCGGAAGCTCTACGACGAGTTCGGCGCCGACTCGCTGCGGACGGGCTTCGACGAGAAGAAGGCCGAGGAGTACCGCCGCTGGCGGCGCCAGGGAGCCCCGCAGGGCGGGATGCCCTTCGACTTCGGCGACTTCGAGACGGTGAACGTCGGCGACTTCGGCGCGTTCGACTTCGGCTCCATCTTCGGAGACCTCTTCGGCGGCGGGGCGGGCCGCGCCCGAGTCCGGCGCGGGCCGGTGCGCCAGCCCGGCGCCGACGCCCAGGCGCGCATCGAGATCTCGCTGCGCGACGCCGTCCTCGGCGCCGAGCGCGACGTGCGCATCGACGGGCGCACGCTCCGCGTGAAGATCCCGGCCGGAGTGTCCGACGGCTCGCAGATCCGGCTGGCGGGACAGGGCGGCCCCGGCAGCCACGGCGGCGCCGCGGGCGATCTCTTCCTCGAGGTGAAGATCCGGGAGCATCCTCACGTGCGGGTCGAGGGGAAGGACCTCCACGTCGACCTGCCGGTCACCATCCCCGAGGCCGTGAACGGCGCCGAGGTGCGGCTCCCGACCTTCGAGGGACCCGTCTCGCTGCGCGTGCCCAAGGGCGCCCAGAGCGGGACGCGGCTCCGGCTGCGGGGGAAGGGCCTGCCCGGCCTGAAGGGCGGGCCGCGCGGCGATCTCTACGCGGTGGTCCAGCTCGTCCTCCCCTCGCAGAGCGACGCGCTCCGCAGCGCGGTGCGGCCGCTCGAAGGGCTCTACGAAGGCGATCCCAGGGCGGGGATCTCGATGTAGAAGAGGCCCATGGGACTGTTCGGACTCTTCGGGTCGAAGGAGGAGCGCGAGAAGAGCGCGCTCAGGAAGCTCCAGAAGAGGATCACCGAGCGCTACGGCCCGCCGGAGAACCGCCAGAAGGCCATCGATCAGCTGGGCGCCATGGGCACCCCCGACGCCCTCGCCACGCTCTGCCGGCGCTTCACGGTGAACGCCGAGCCCGGCATCACCGATCAGGACGAGAAGGAGACCACCCGCCGCATCCTCGTGGACGCGCGCGAGCGCGCCATCGATCCCGTGGCGGCGTTCGTCCGGGAGGAGGAGGACGGCATCGCCTGGGGGCTGCGCATCCTCGCGGAGATCGCCCCGGAGGAGAAGGTCCTCGGCGTCGTGGTGGGCGAGCTCTCGCACCTCGGCAAGATCTACACGCGGGATCCGGAGAAGAAGCTCGTCCTCCTCACCTGGCTCCGGGAGCACCACGCCGGCGCGAAGAGCTCCGACGTCGAGGCCGCCCTCCTCCCCCTCCTCGAGGACTTCTCCGACGACGTCCGCATCACCGCGACCCGCGCCCTCGTGGCGGTGGCTTCGGAGAAGGCGCGGGATGCGCTCATCCAGCTCCTCCTGCGCGACCGGGACAACGCCCGCGTCCGCGGCGAGGTGCTCGAGGCGCTCGCCACCATCGGCGCCGACGTGAAGGGGCATCGGCCCACCGTCGAGACGCTGCTCGTCGAGCCGTACTTCCTGGACCGCGAGGGGCGCGTGAAGAAGCGCGGGTAGGGAGCGGACGGCGGGAGCGCGAGGGTGTATCGACCGCGACCGCGACCCCGACCCCGACCCCGACCCCGACCCCGACCTCGATCCCGACCGCGACCTCGACCGCGACCTCGACCGCGACCCCGACCGCGACCCCGACCGCGACCCTGACCGCGACCTCGACCGCGACCCCGACCGCGACCCTGACCTCGACCT
>DATDDC010000814.1:0-6697 GCA_036523995.1 Anaeromyxobacter sp. | reverse complement strand
AGGTCGAGGTCGAGGTCGGGGTCGGGGTCGAGGTCGAGGTCGGGGTCGAGGTCGAGGTCGAGGTCGGGGGTCGAGGTCGAGGTCGAGGTCGGGGGTCGAGGTCGAGGTCGAGGTCGGGGGTCGAGGTCGAGGTCGGGGTCGAGGTCGAGGTCGCCTACGCCTTCTCGCCCTCTCCCCGCTTGATCCCGAGCCCCCGCATCTTCTTGTAGAGGTGGCTGCGCTCGAGCCCGAGAGCGCGCGCGGTGTCGGAGACGTTGTCCTCGTTCGCGTCGAGGGCCCCGAGGATGATCTCGCGCTCCGCCTCCTCCACGAGGTCGTGGAAGGACGCGCCGGCGCGGAAGCGGTCGGCCTTGGGCCGCCGCGCGCCGGGCAGGACGGCGGCGACGTCGTCGGCCGAGATCTCGGGGCCGTCGGAGAGGATGGCGAGCCGCTCCACGAGGTTCTTGAGCTCGCGCACGTTCCCGGGCCACTCGTGCCCCTGGAGCACGAGCATGGCCTCGCGCGCGAGCTTCATGGGCCGCCGCCCGTTCCGCTCGCAGGCCTCGGCGAGGAAGCGCGAGGCGAGCTCGGGGACGTCCTCCTTGCGCTCGCGAAGCGGCGGCGCGTGGATGGGCACGACGGCGAGCCGGTAGTAGAGGTCCTCGCGGAAGCGGCCCGCCTTCACCTCGGCCTCGAGGTCCTTGTTCGTCGCGGCCACGACGCGCACGTCCACCTTGAAGCTCTGCTGCCCGCCCACGCGCTCGAACTCGCCCTCCTGCAGGACGCGCAGCACCTTGGCCTGCATGGCGGCGGGCATGTCGCCGACCTCGTCGAGGAAGAGCGTGCCGCCGTCGGCCTGCTCGAACTTGCCGCGGCGCGCCGCCACGGCGCCCGTGAAGGCGCCGCGCTCGTGCCCGAAGAGCTCGCTCTCGATGAGCTCCGCCGGCACGGCCGCGCAGTTCAGCTTCACGAAGGGTGCGTCCTTGCGCCGCGACTGCTCGTGGAGGGCCCGGGCCACGAGCTCCTTGCCGGTGCCGTTCTCGCCGGTGACGAGCACGCGTCCCTCCGAGGGCGCGGCGCGGCGCACCAGCTCGAAGAGCTTCTGCATGGCGGGCCCGCTCCCCACCATCTCGAGCGGCCCCGCCTCCTTGCGCAGCCGCGCGTTCTCCTCGCGCAGGCTCGTGAGCGCGAGCGCGTTCTTCACCGCGACGAGGAGCTTCTCCTTCTCGGTGATGGGCTTCTCGAGGTAGTCGAAGGCCCCGAGCTTGAACGCGCTGCGGACCGTCTCGATGGAGCCGTGCCCGGACATGATCACGACGGGCAGCTCGGGACGGGTCTCGCGCGCCTTCTCCAGGACGGACAACCCATCCAGGTCGGGCATGCGCACGTCCATGACCACGACCTCGATCGGGAGCGCGGCGATCTTGTCGAGGGCCTCGCGCCCGCCGCTCGCGACCTCGACGGCGTAGCCCTCCATCGAGAGCGCGCGCGAGAGCGTGAGCTGGATGTTCCGTTCGTCGTCGACGATCAGCACGGTCGATGGCATGTCGGAAGGTCAATACCGGATGTCGAGCCGGAACGAAATCCTTTGACAGCCGTTTCGAACGGAGCCACTTAGTTGGCATTCCAACACCCCCGTGTAGATACCTGCCCAAGGGAGAACACATGCGCCGCGTTCTGCTGTCAGTCCTCTTCGCCGCCGCGCTCACGTCGCTCACCGGGTGCCCCGCGAAGCCGAAGAGCGGCGAGTGCAAGACGAGCCAGGACTGCCTCGCCCAGGAGGGCTTCGGAAAGATCTGCGTCGAGGGACGCTGCCAGGAGTGCGGCCAGGACTCGGACTGCAAGGAGGGGTTCGTGTGCCGCGGCAACAAGTGCGTGCCGAAGCCCGAGTGCCAGGCCGACGCCGACTGCGGCCCCGGCCGGCGCTGCGAGAACGAGCGCTGCGTCGCGAGGCGCGAGGAGGCGGCCGCCCCGGCGCCGACCGCCGGCCCCTCCGTCCCGCCCGAGTGCGCGGACGCCGCGTCGTTCACGATCCACTTCGCCTTCGACAAGTCGACGCTCACGCCGGAGTCGCAGGGCACGCTGCAGAAGCTCGCCGGCTGCCTCAAGACGGCGCCCGCGAGGAAGGTCGTCGTGGAGGGCCACTGCGACGAGCGCGGCACGACCCAGTACAACATCGCGCTCGGATCGCGCCGCGCGGAGGCGGCCAAGAAGTACCTCGGCGATCTCGGCACCTCGGGGTCGATGGACACCGTGAGCTACGGCAAGGAGAAGCCGGTCTGCACGCAGTCCAGCGAGGACTGCTGGGCCAAGAACCGCCGCGCCCAGTTCGAGGTCGATCGGTGAGAAGCAGGCGCCTCCTCCTCGCGGCGCTCGCCGCGGCCGGCCTCGCGGGCTGCTGGGTCCCCATCGAGCGGGGCCGGCTCATGGAGGCGCGCATCCAGAAGCTGGAGGTGCAGAGCGTCGAGCAGCAGCGCGGCTTCGACGAGCAGAAGGAGGTCGTCCGCGAGCGGGTGGCCAAGGTCGACCAGAAGATCCAGGAGGTCCAGACCAAGATCGACGAGCTGAACCAGGCGGCGCGGCGGAGCGGCGCCGACCTCGGCGTCCAGCTCAACCGCCTCCAGGACGAGTTCGCGCGCGTGAAGGGAGACCTCGAGGTCGCCCAGCACAAGCTCGCCGACGTCGAGAAGGGCATCGCGGCCCTCGATCAGAAGACCGAGGGCCGCTTCGCCGCCCTGAAGGGCGCCGGCGCGCTCGACGAGTTCGAGGCGCGCCAGCGCATGTCGGCGATTCCCAGGGGCGACGAGAAGGGCGCCCTCTTCGCCATGGCGCAGAAGGCGGAGAAGGACGGGGACGCCGGCGTCGCCCGCGAGATGTACGACGAGTTCGCGCGCAAGTGGCCCACGGATCCCAGGTCGGCGGACGCGCGCTTCCGCTCCGCGCAGCTCAGCTTCGGCCACAAGCGCTGGCGCGAGGCGCTGCTCGCCTACGGCAAGGTGGCGGAGGACTTCCCCCGCTCCGACCTCGCGCCGGACGCCATGCTCGGCGCGGCCGACTCGATGCTGAAGCTCGAGATGGCGGACGACGCCAAGGCCGTGCTCCAGCAGCTCCTCTCGAAGTACCCGAAATCCAAGGCGGCCGCGAAGGCCAAGCAGCGCCTCGCCGAGCTTCAGCCCCCTGCGGCGCCTGCGCACAAGAAATCCCCGGCTAAAAAGAGGTAGGATACTGGCATACGCTGCCGGCGGTGCAAGCGGAGCTCCCCGTGTCCGTGCGCACCCGTGTTCCGGGAGTGTCAGTGCGGCGCGGAACCCCGCGAAAGGACGGGGGCCGTCGGATGGGCACGCATCTCGCAGATTCACCCCGCGGAGGTCGCTGAAAGGATCGAGTCATGGCCCGGGTGCGGATCGGCGAGATGCTCGTGAAGCGCGGCAACATCGACACGGCGCAGCTGCAGAGCGCGCTCGCGCACCAGCGCCGCTGGGGCGGCCGCCTCGGCCACGCCATCGTCCACCTCGGCTTCATGAAGGAGAGCGCCATGCTGGAGACGCTCTCCGAGCAGCTCGGCGTGCCGTACGTCCAGATCGGGGAGCGGGCCATCCCGCGCCAGGTCCTGGCGCTCGTGCCCGAGAAGCTCATCCGCACGCGCAAGGTCCTCCCGCTCGAGCTCGCGGGGCCCGGAAGGCGCGCCCTCGTGGTCGCCCTCGCCGACCCGGCGGACCTTCACGTCATCGACGAGATCGCCTTCGCCACCGGGATGACGGTGAGGCCCGCGCTCGCCTCCGAGTACGACGTGGACTGCGCCATCTCCCGCCTCCTCGATGGCATCATCATCCGCCGCGAGGGCGGGTTCGCGACCCGCGAGGACGCCATCGAGCTGCCCGAGGACACGAACCCGCTCTCGGTGGAGAGCGATCCCACGGGCGGCCCGGGCGGCCGGCACTTCCTCAATTGAGCCGTTGGCGAGCGCAGGGGCAGCCGGATGAGGCTGCCCCCGAGCGAGCGGGGGGATCGGGGGGGGCGCGAGGGCGAAGCCCGAGTGTCCCCCCGTCAGGAAAGACGGCGGCTCGCCTCGGCGATCGCGCGCGCCAGCGCGGGGTAGTCCTTCACCACCGGATACTGCGGGAACTCGTCGGCGACGTTCTGCGGCGGCCGGAAGAGGATCCCGGCGTCCGCCTCGGCCAGCATGGCGGTGTCGTTGTACGAGTCGCCCGCCGCGATCACCTTGAACGCGATGGAGCGGAGGGCGCGCACCGAGGCGCGCTTCTGCTCGGGCATGCGCAGCCGGTACCCCGTGACGACGCCCTTCTCGTCGGTCACGAGCCGGTGGCAGAAGAGCGTCGGCATGCCGAGCTGCGCCATGAGGGGCATGGCGAACTCGTAATACGTGTCGGACAGGATCACGACCTGGAAGCCCCGCCTCAGGTCGTCGAGGAACTCCTTCGCGCCGGGCAGGGGCGCCATCCGCCGGATGACGTCCTGGATGTCGGGGAGGCCGAGCCGGTGCGTGCGGAGGAGCTCGAGCCGGCCGCGCATGAGCCTGTCGTAGTCCGGCTCGTCGCGCGTCGTGCGCCGCAGCTCCGGGATGCCGGTGCGCTCCGAGAAGGCGATCCAGATCTCCGGGACGAGCACACCTTCTAGGTCGAGGGCGACGATCTGCACGCGCGTTCTCCGGGCCGGAAAGCCGCGGATTCTACCATGTGCGAGCGCAGGGGCGGCCGGATGAGGCTGCCCCAGCGCGAGCGGGGGAGCGCGAGGCCCGGAGGTTGCGAAGGGCCGAGCGTCCCCCCGCCCGGATCATTCCTCGTCCTCGTCCTCCGGCGCGGCGCCGGCCACGCGGCCCTCCTCGTGGAGGCCCCACTGCCCGATGCGCTTCATCACCGTGCTCTTCGCGATCTTGAGCTCCTTCACGACGGCGGCGCGCTTTCCCTTGTTCCGCCGCAGCGACAGCCGGATGGCCTCGCGCTCGATGTCCTCGAGGCTCAGGCCGCGGACGTAGAGCGTGTCGTCGTCGCCGCCGTCGGCGGGGCGCGCGCGCGTGTCCTCGAACGTCACCGCGCCGGCCGGGACGGCGAGCCCCTCGCCGCGGAAGAGCAGGGCGCGCTGCACCACGTTCTTGAGCTGGCGCACGTTGCCCGGCCAGTCGTAGCCCTGGAGCTTGGCCAGGGCCTCGGGCGCCCAGCGCAGGACCACGCCGCGCGGGCTGGCGCGCTCGAGGAGCGCTTCCGCGAGGGCGAGGACGTCGCCCTTCCGCTGGCGCAGCGGCGGCACCGTGATGGGCACGACGCAGAGCCTGTAGTAGAGGTCCTCGCGGAACCTGCCGGCGCGGACCTGGGCCCGGAGGTCCCGGTGCGTCGCGGCGACGATCCGGACGTTCACGGTGATGGGGCGAGAGGCCCCCACGCGCTTCACCTCTCCCAGCTCGAGGACGCGCAGGAGCTTCGGCTGGAGGTCGAGCGGCAGCTCGCCGATCTCGTCGAGGAAGATGGTCCCGCGGTCCGCCTCCTCGAAGGCGCCCTTGCGCATCCGCTCCGCCCCCGAGAACGCGCCCTTCTCGTGGCCGAAGAGCTCGGACTCGATGAGCGACTCCGCGATGGCCGAGCAGTTCACCGGGATGAAGGGCCCGTCGCGGCGGGACGAGCGGGCGTGCAGGGCGCGCGCCACGAGCTCCTTCCCGGTGCCGGTCTCGCCGAAGATCGTCGCCGCCGCGTCCGAGGCGCCCACCCGCTCCACGAGCTCGAACACCTGCCGCATCCCTGGATCCCGCGTGACCATGCCCTCGAACGTCTCGGCGCGCTGCGGCTCGGGCGCCTCGCGCGGCTCGAGCACGATCTCGGCGTCCCCGAGGTGGATGGGCACGCCGAGCGGCAGCTCCGCCCGCGAGACGCGCGCGCCGGAGATGAACGTCCCGTTGGTGGAGCCGAGGTCGCGCAGGATCCAGCGGCCCCCCTCCGCGTCGATGCGGAGGTGGCGGGTCGAGACGAAGGGGTCGTCCACCGGGGCGTCGCACGTCGGGTCCTTGCCGACGACCACCCCGGCGGAGGTCACCGGAACCGTCCTCTCCCTCCCGCCCGCGCGCACGCGGAGCCGGGCCGGAGGCGGGGCGGCGGGGTCCTCCACCGCCGGGCGCACCTCGGTGCCTCCGCGGGCGCGGGTCGTCTCCTCCACGGGAGCCCCCGCGGCGGTGGCGCGGAAGAGGGCGCGCCAGGTGCCGAGCGCGATCTCCGCGCCGTCGCCGAGCGCGGCTTCCTGCACCTCCGCGCCGGACACGTGCGTCCCGCGGCCGGACCGGTCCACGAGGTGGAACGCCTCGCCCCGCCGCTCGATGACGGCCTGCACGCGCGAGAGCGTGGGATCGGGGAGGGAGACGTCGCACTCGGGGTCGCGGCCGATGGCGGTGCGATCGGCGAGCGCCACGCGGAGCAGCTCCTCGCCGTGGCGGAAGAAGGCGAGCTCGGGCATGGGCGCGAGCGTAGCGGAGGACGCGCCCAGGGTGAAAGGGGTGTGTGGGGCGTCGGGCGTCCGGGGGGCCGTGGTCGGGTCGCGGGGTCGAGGTCGGGGTCGAGGTCGGGGTCGAGGTCGAGGTCGAGGTCGAGGTCGGGGTCGGGGTCGGGGTCGGGGTCGAGGTCGAGGTCGAGGGGACGAGGTCGGGGTCGCGGTCGAGGTCGGCCTCGCGGTCGGCCTCGCGGTCGGCCTCGAGGTCGGAGCCGCCTCCTCGCCT
>DATDDC010000813.1:0-6110 GCA_036523995.1 Anaeromyxobacter sp. | reverse complement strand
GCGCGGTACGAGGCGGAGGCCCGCGCCGCCGAGGCGGATCGCTAGGCGGTGGAAGGCCCGGCGCCCCGCCCCCGAAGGGCGCGCTCTCCGAGGTGAGTCGAAACGTCGCGGCCCTTCCGCAGGGCGCAGCGCGGCTCCCGCGAGCTACGCTCGCGCCCGGAACGCGACCCGGCGCACCCGGAGGCCGCGATGCTCGGACGACTCCGGAGCCACGGCGATCGCGGCCGGGGAGGGCTGGGACGGACATCACCTGGGGTGCAGCGGCCGCGACGAGCGCGAGTGATGGCGCGCGAGCCGGGCGGACCCGCCCCCTCGGCTCAGGTGGTCTTGCCCGGCAGCCGGCGCGACGCTTCCGCTTCCATGAGCGCGTCGAACGCGGCCGAAGGCACCGGCACGGCGAGCCAGCTCGCCACGAGCGCGCCCTCGCCGATCTCGATCGCCTGCTCGACGCCCGGCGTGAGGGAGAGCCTGCCCTGCTCGGCGATGGCCCGGTCGGGCACCCACAGGGCGTAGACGAGCGCGATGTCCCCGGACGCCTCGCGCACGGCCTCGACGCGGAACGCGAGGCGGACCGACTCGGGGTCGGCGGGGTCGTGCAGCACGAGGTGCGCGGCCTTCCCCACGGGAGCGATGATGCGCGGGCGCGCGATCACCTCTCCGTCGGGCGAGGTGAGCTCGAGCTGGACGAGCTGCCCTGCCGCGCCGATCTCGCGGCTGTGGCGGACGCGCTCGATGGCCGCGTGCGTGCGGACGGCGACCTCTGCCGAGCCGCCGCCGACGAGGAAGGCGCCGGCGAGGAGGAACGCGATCTTGCCCCTGCGGAGAAGGCGTTCGAGCATCCCCGGTGGCGGCTGCAACGCATGTGCCCGCACGCGGGGTCCGGAAATCCACGAGATTTTGGCTCGTACGGGGCGTGAATACGTGGCTTTCCGGAGACGGTCGCTCGAAAATCCGTGGCTGGAATGACCTACCCGTTCCGGGCCAGGGACCAGCGCCCGCCGTGCTCGCGGGCGCGCCCCTCGTCCCTGAGCTTCAGGAGCGACGCGAGGCAGCTTCGCTCCGCCACGGGGTACATCGCGGGCGGGGTGTCCTCGTACGCGCGCGCCGTGACCTCCGCGAGGGTTCCCCCTCGTTCGAGGGCGGCGATCACGAGCGCCTCCCTCTCCCGTCGATGCGCGATGTAGGTGCCGAGGCGGCCCATGCCGTCCGGCGCGGGCGGCCCGTGCGCCGGGAAGAGCGTGCGCGGCCCGAGGGAGCGGATGCGCTCGAGCTGCCGCACGTACTCCGCCATGTCGCCCTCGGGTGGATCGATGACGATGGTCGAGAGCGTCGACACGAGGTCGCCGCACAGGACCGCGCCCGACCGCTCGTCGAGGAAGACGAGGTGCTCCCTCGCGTGCCCCGGCGTCTCCAGCGCGAGGAACCGCCCGCCGAGGAGGTCGCCCTCGCGGATGGGCACGATGGAGGCGTCCGGGACGCGGCCCGCCGCGAGCCGGTGCGCCTTCACCGGGATGCCGTAGCGGGCGCTCACGGCCCCCGCGGCGCCCACGTGATCCGCGTGCGCGTGCGTGAGCCACACCTCGCGCGGCGGCCTCCCCTCGGCGGCGAGCGCGTCGAGCATGCCGAAGAGCTTCGCCTGCTCCGCCGCATCCGGCGCGCCGGGATCGACGACGGCGGTGCCGTCGCCGTCCGAGACGAGCCACGCGTTCGTGTGGGTCGCCGGCGGGAGCGTCGGGGTGCGGAGCGCCGCGAGCACGATGCCGCGCTGGAACTCGATGCGCAGCGCGCTCTCCGGCGGAGAGCGGAGGCGCTCCAGCGCGAGCTCCCCCGGCGCGGCGAGGACGCGCAGCGCGTGGAGCTGGGGCGGGTGGAAGAGCAGCTCGCCCTTCTCCCAGCGGGCGACCGCCACCGCCGCGGGGACGAAGCCGCCCACGGTGAGCTCGCCCGGCCAGATCTCCTCCCGCTCGCCCGGGGGCGGCTCCGCGAGGAAGAACCTCGCGTCGAAGCGGAGCGGCGCCCACGCCGGCGTCACCCAGCGGCCCGCCGGGACGAGGAGCCCGGCGGACAGCGAGAGGCCGTTCTCGCGCAGGAAGCCGGCCCACGAGCCCTTTCCGTCGAGCAGGGCGCGCCGCCCGCGGCGCCGCGCCTCGATGGCCACGCGCGAGGCGCCCTCGGCGAGGAGCATGCCCGTCTCCTCGAAGAGCTCCCGCGTCGCGCACGCGACGAGCGCCGCGGCCTCGCCCGACGCGCCCGCCACCGGCACGTCGCGATCGGCCGGGTCGAGCCGCCCGCCGGGGAAGGCGTGGAAGCCGCCCGCGAAGCGCTGCTCGGCGCCGCGGCGGACGAGGAGCACCTCGCGCCCGCCGGGGCCGGGCCGGTGGACGACGACGCCGGTCGCGAGCAGGGGCTCGGGCGGCGGAGGGGCGGCGGGGATTCCCGGGAAGGCGGCGCTCACGAGGACAGGAGCCTAACCGCCGCCCCGCGCCGCCGCGACGCCTCGCCGGAACGCCTCCTCGTTCACGGGGATGGCGGCCCGCTTCCCGGCCATGGCCCGGCGCATGGCCGAGAGGAGCGACTGCTCGGGGAGGAGGCCCGTGGCGGCCTGGAGCGCGCCCAGCGCCACGACGTTCTTCACGACCGGCTGGCCGAGGGAGCGGGCGATCTCGGTGCACGGCACGGCGAGCGCGATCACGGAGGGATCGAGCGCGGGGGCGTCGCGGACCACCGAGGCGTCCCAGATGGCGATGCCGCCCCGCGCCACGGCCGGCCCGAACTTGGCGAGGCTCGGCGCGTTGAACGCGACGAGGACGTGGGGATGGGGCACGTCCGGCGAGAGCACCTCGCGCTCGGCCACGCGGACGTCGGCGAAGGACGTCCCGCCTCGCGACTCCGGCCCGTAGCTCGGGATGTGCGTCGCATCGAAGCCCTCGTCGATGGCGGCGCGCGCCACGAGCATGGCCGCGGTCTGGGCGCCGTCGCCCCCCGCGCCCGCCACCTTGATGCCGACGTCCTCGCCGAAGCGCGTCCGCGGGAAGCCCTTCGCGAAGCGCGGCGCGGGCTCGCCGTTCGCGCCGACGGCGGCGAGCACCTCCGCGACCTCGAACCTGGGCGTGCGCAGCGTGCCGTCCCAGGGGGTGGGCGGGACGTCCTTCTTCACGCCGAGCGGGAAGACGGGGAGCATGTGCTCGACGACCCAGCGCTCCGCCTCGGCGGGCGTGGCGTGGAGGTGCGTCGGGCACTCCGCCAGGATCTCGACGAACGCGAAGCCCTGGTTCGTGGCCTGGAGCTGGAGGGCCTTCTTCACGGCCTTCTGCGCGCGCTTGCGCTGCTTCGCGTCGAAGAGCGCCACCCGCTCCACGTACACGGGGCCGTCGAGCGAGGCGATGATCTCGGCCATCTTGAGCGGCGCGCCCTCGAGGCGGGAGCGCCCCTCCGGCGTCGTGGTGGTCCGCTGGCCGGCGAGCGAGGTGGGCGCGAGCTGTCCGCCGGTCATGCCGTAGACGGCGTTGTTCACGAAGACCACGGCGATGGGGATCCCGAGCTGGGCCACCTGCATGATCTCGAGGAGGCCGATGGCGGCGAGGTCCCCGTCGCCCTGGTAGGAGACGACCACCGCCTCGGGGTTCGCGAGCTTGTGGCCGAGGGCCACCGCCGGGGCGCGGCCGTGGGCGGCCTGGGTGTTCCCGACGTCGAGGTAGTAGTAGAGGAACACGGCGCAGCCGACGGGGGAGACCGCCACGGTCCGGTCCTGGAGGCCGAGCTCCTCGATGGCCTCGGCGAGGTAGCGGTGGACGAGGCCGTGGCCGCAGCCGGCGCAGTAGTGCGTGGACCGGCCCTTGAGCCCGCGGGCGTGGTCGTGCCGGAGGAAGCGCTCGTAGAAGACGCTCACGCCGCCGCCCCCTCTCCGCGCGCCGCGCGCCGGACCGCCTCGACGATCTCTCGCTCCGAGGGGAGGTTGCCGCCGAGCCGCCGCACGTGCCCGATCTCGACGGGCGGCGCGCCCGCGTGCGAGAGCGCGAGCCGAAGCTCGTCCTCGAGCTGGCCGTCGCTCGCCTCGACGACGACGATGCGCCTCGTGCGGCGGAGGTGCGGCAGGAGCGCGCGCGCCGGGAAGGGCCAGATCGTCTGCGGCCGGAAGAGCCCGGCGCGGATGCCCTCGGCGCGGAGCGTGCGCACCGCGCCCTTCGCGATCTGCGCCGGCGTGTTGCAGGCGACGAGGATCACCTCGGCCTCGTCGCAGGAGAGCGGCGCCGCGCGCTCCTCCGAGGCGGCGATGCGCGCGTACTTCTCGGCGAGCTTCTGGACGTGCACCTCCTGGTCGTCCGGGTCGAGCAGGATGGAGGCGTGGAGGTTCCGCCGGTGGGCCGCGTCGCCCGACACCGCCCAGCCCGGGTGGCCCGGCTTCACCATGTGGTCCGGCAGGACCACGCGGCCCGTCATCTGGCCCAGGTAGCCGTCCGCCAGGATCACGACCGGGTTCCGGTAGCGGAAGGCGAGGTCGAAGGCGAGCAGGGTGAAGTCGAGCATCTCCTGCGGCGTGGCCGGGGCGAGCACGATGGCGTGCGTGTCGCCGTGGCCGAGGCCGCGGCAGGCGAGCTTGAGATCCGCCTGGGCGGGGCCGACGTTGCCGAGGCCGGGCCCGGCCCGCATGACGTTCACGAAGACCGCCGGGATCTCGGCGCCGATGAGGTACGAGATGCCCTCCAGCATCAGCGAGAACCCGGGCGACGACGTGAAGGTCATCGCCCGCCGCCCGGCGCCGCCGCAGCCGAACATCATGTTCACCGCGGCGACCTCGCTCGAGGCCTGGAGGAACGTCCCTCCCAGCCGGGGCAGGAGCTTCGCCATGAGCTCGGCGCCCTCGGTGGACGGCGTGATGGGGTAGCCGAAGAAGTGGCGGCACCCCGCGAGCAGCGCGCCGATGGCGCCGGCGTGGGCTCCCTTCACGACGAGCGGAAGCCCGGCGGGGAGCGGCACGGCCAGGTCGGGCACGTCCTCCGGCGGGCGGGCGGCGGCGGCCGCCTCGGCCCTCCGCGCGGCCGCGTCCGCGAGCCAGGCCGCCTCCTCGGCGGTGACGAGGCCGTAGGGCTCGGGACAGGCGTCGACGCAGAGCCCGCAGCCATTGCAGCGCTCGAGGTCGAGGAGGACCGGGACCGCCCCGCTCTCCGGGTGCATGTCGCGGCCGGGCGCCAGGGCCTCGTGCGCGCAGGCCTCGACGCAGCGCCCGCAGGCCTTGCAGTACTCGGGGTGAAGAACCGGCTTCGGACGTGCCTGGACCTGCGCCACGGAGCCTCCGGGAGCGAGAGGCTCGATTGTCGCATCCGGCGGCGTGCTCCGGGAAGCGGGATGACGACGCGGGCGGTCAGGGCACGGCGAAGAGCGCGCCCTTCCTCGCCGGTGTGGGCAAGCCGGCGAGGAGCGCATCCGTTCAGCCGGAGCCGGACGCCCCGGAGCCGCCGCACGCGGCGAGGTCCCGCTTGCGAGAAACGCCGTTCTCTGCCCGCATCGCCGGGTGTAAGGAACCTGCTCGGAGGTATCCAGTGGCGAACGCGATCCAGGACGCTCTCCCGCACAACCGCTGCTGGGGCTGCGGGACGCTGAACCCGCGCGGGCTCCAGATCAAGAGCTACGTCGAGGGCGAAGAGACCGTTTGCCGCTTCCAGCCTTCGAAGGACCACATGGCCGGGCCGCCGCACTTCGTGAACGGCGGGATCATCGCCACCGTCATCGATTGCCACTGCGCCTGCACCGCCGTCGCGGACGCGTATCGCGCGGCGGGGCGCGAAATCGGTTCCGAGCCGCTCATCTGGTGCGTCACCGCGTCGATGAAGGTCGACTACCTCGCCCCGACGCCCATCGACGCTCCCGTGGAGCTCCGGGCGCGCGTCCGCGAGGCGAAGGGGCGCAAGCGCGTCGTCGAGTGCACGCTCCGGTCCGGCGGGAAGGAGTGCGCGCGCGGCGAGGTCGTCGCGGTCGAGGTCCCGCCCGAGCGGCGCGGGGCTTGAGGCGGGTCACAGCGGCACCCGGTTCCCGTGATGCCCAACGTCCCCGCCGCCGCTGTGAGCGTGATGTCCGGCGCCTTGCGGCGCCTCTAGTGGGGGGAGAACTCT
>DATDDC010000812.1:0-23572 GCA_036523995.1 Anaeromyxobacter sp. | reverse complement strand
CGCCGGGGCTCGGATGCGGCTGCGTTTGCGCCCGTCCACCCCGGCCGCTAGCATCGCGCCGAGCGCACCTCATTCCGCGGTGCGCGTTCACGGGCGCGGTTCGAGCGCGAGGTTCGGCCGAGTTGACCGCAGCGCATGCTCTGCTCGCATCGCTCCTGGGGATGGCGGCCGACCCGGCCGCGGCGGCGGGCGCCTCGAGCCCGGCCGCGGGGAAGACCCTCGAGGCGATCCGCGAGCGGGGAGAGCTGCGCTGGGGCGCGGACGCCTTCGGCGGCGCCCCCTACGTCTTCCAGGATCCGATGGACCCGAATCACCTCGTCGGCTTCGAGGTGGAGCTCGCGGACGCCATCGCACGCAGGCTCGCCGTGAAGGCTCGGCCGGTCGAGGGCGCCTGGGACAAGCTCCTCGACCTCCTGGCGCGGGGCGATTTCGACGTCGCGCTGAACGGGATCGAGGTCGCGGACGAGAAGCGGCGGGTCTGCCTCCTGTCGCGGCCCTACTACGCCGCGGGGGAGCGCCTCACGGTGCGCCGCGGCGACCCGGGCGCGCCGCGCCGCATCGAGGCCGTCGCGGGCCGCAAGGTGGGCACGCTTCCGGGGTCGCTCGCCCAGCGCATCCTCGAGCGCGCCGGCGCGATCGTGCTCACCTACGACGGAGGGCAGAACGACATCTACGACGACCTGCGCCTGGGCCGCACCGATGCCGTGCTGCTCGACGAGCCCATCGCCCGGTACTACGGCGACGTGCAGGCCGAGCTGGAGACCGTCCCCGGGTCGTTCGGCGAGGTGCGCTACGCCGTGGCCATTCGCCGAGGGGACGAGGCGCTCCGGGCCGCCGTCGACGACGCGATCGGCGCGCTCGCCGGCGACGGCACGCTGCGCCGGCTCTACGAGCGCTGGGGGCTCTGGAACGCCGAGACGGCGGCGCTGCTCGGGGACGGCGCACCGCCCTCGCGAGCGGTCCTGGCCGAGGCGTACGAATCCTGGCGGGCCGCGACCGGGCGCGCGCCTTCGCTCCGGGAGCGGCTCGTCCATCGCTACCCCAGGACCTTCTGGCTGTTCGCACGCGGCGCAGCCCTCACGCTCGTCCTGTCGCTCGGCTCGATGGCGCTCGCCGTCGTCGTCGGCGCGGCGATCGCCTCGATGCGCCGGTACGGCTCGCCGCCCCTTCGCTGGCTGGCGGTGGGCTACGTGGAGTTCGTCCGCGGCACGCCGCTCCTCGTGCAGCTCATCATGATCTACTTCGGGCTGCCGGAGCTCGGCGTGAAGCTCGATCCGCTCGTGGCGGGCTGGCTCGCGCTCGGCCTCAACTACGCGGCGGCGGAGGCCGAGAACTACCGCGCGGGCCTGGAGAGCGTCCCCCTGGCGCAGAGCGAGGCGGCCGCCACGCTCGGGCTCTCGCGGTGGCAGACGCTGCGCCACGTCGTCGCGCCGCAGGCCATCCGCATCTCGGTGCCGCCCATGACGAACGACGTCATCGCGCTCCTCAAGGACAGCTCGCTCGTGTCGATCGTGACGCTGACCGAGCTCACCAAGACGTACTCCAACCTGGCGGCCTCGATGCGCGACCACCTGGGGCTCGGGATCCTGGTGGCGGCCTGGTATCTCGTCATCGGGCTGCCGCTCGCCCGCGCCGGCCGCGCGGTCGAGGCGCGCCTGGGGCGTCACCTCCGTCGGGCCTCGACATGATCCGGGTCGAAGGGCTCGAGAAGCGGCACCCGGGCGCCGGCGAGGCGACCCTCCGCAGCGTCTCCTTCCACGTGCCGGCGGGACGGCTCGTCGCCGTCGTGGGGAGCAGCGGCGCGGGAAAGTCTACGCTCCTGCGCTGCCTCGTCGGGCTGGAGGTCCTCGACGCCGGGACGATCGAGATCGACGGCGTGGTGGCGCGCGCGGTCGAGGGCCGGCGCGCCTCCGCCCTTCTGCGAGGCCGGGTCGGCCTCGTGCCCCAATCGCTCGACCTGTTCCCGCACCTCTCCGCGCTCGAGAACTGCACGCTCGCGCCGCGCGTGGTGAAGCGCGAGGCCGCGAGCTCGGCGGAGGCGCGCGCGTCCCGGCTGCTCGGCCGGCTCGGCCTGGACGGAAAGCTCGACGCCTACCCGGAGCAGCTCTCGGGGGGCCAGCGGCAGCGCGTCGCGATCGCGCGCGCCCTGGCCATGGAGCCGCGCGTCCTGCTCTACGACGAGCCCACGAGCTCGCTCGATCCCTCGATCAAGGACGAGGTGCGGCGAGCCCTGCTCACGGTCGCGGAGGGCGGCGTCACGCAGATCGTCGCGACGCACGACATCGAGTTCGCGCGGAGCGTGGCACGCTGGGTGCTCGTGCTCGAGGACGGCAGGATCGCGCGCGAGGGGGAGCCGGCGACCGTGCTCGCCTAGCTCGGAGCGACGTCGAGCTTCTCGGCGCCCGCGGGAGTCACCGCCGCGATGCCTCCAGCCGCGGCAGGTCCGCGAGGCGCACCGCCGCCGGCCCCCCACCCACCTTCACGCTTCCGCTGGCCCGCAGGGTCTTGCCGTCGAACCGGAACACCTGCAGGTCCTTCTCCACGGCGTTGCGCGCGAGCGGCACCCGGCCCGACGCGGCCGGGCTCCGCGTCACTTCCCGAATACCAGCTCGGCGGCCCTGCGCCACGCCGGTCGCGCCAGCAGCCGCTCCAGCCACGAGCGCACCGCGGGGTGAGGCGCGAGGTCGTAGCCGCCCTCCACGATCAAGGCGAGGTGGGGCGCGTACGCCACGTCGGCGAGGGAGAACGCGCCCTCGAGCCACTCGCCCCCCGCGAGGGCGCGCTCGAGCACCGGCAGCCATCGCGCCAGCTCCTTGCGCGCCGCCTCGGCCGCCTGCGGGTCGCCCTTCGTCTGCCAGAACTCCTGCACCCGTGGATGCGTGGCGCGGAAGATCGGCACGCACGCGGGCGTCACGTGAGCGGCCTGGAAGAAGAGCCAGCGCTGCACCGCGGCGCGCCCTTCGATCGTGGTCGGGAGCAGGCCCGCGGCCGGGTTCTTCTCGCTCACGTACCAGTTGATCGCGTTCGACTCCCACAGGCGGAAGGTGCCGTCGACGAGGCCGGGGATCTTCCCCATCGGGTTCACCGCCAGGTACTCGAGCTTGCGGTTCTCGCCGCCGCGGACGTCGAGCAGCCGCGGCGTGAACTTCGGGCCCGCCTCGTACAGCCCGAACACCGACCGCGCCGAGTTCCCGGACATCTGCCCGTAGAAGAGGTCCATCGGGCCATCGTAACGTCAGGGCTCCCTTCGGGCGCGGGATCATGGGGTGAACGGAGGCATTGGCCCCGCTCGAGGAGCTCGACGTTCACGTCGACGAGACCTTGGCAGCGTAGCGACGTCGAGCACGCGAGCGCTCATCTCTTCGCCTCGAGCCTCTTCACCTCGCCCGCAGCGTCCGGGTGCCCCAGCTCCGCTGCTCGTCGAAAGAACTTCAGGGCCTGCGCGGCGTCGGGCGCGCCTGCCCAGCCGTCGCGGTAGTAGATACCGAGATTGAAGTTGCCCCACATGTCCCCGGCGGCGGCGGCGCGTTCGTACCACGTGCGCGCGAGGTCGTAGTCGATCTTGAGGCCGGCTCGACCTCGCTCGTGGAACAGTCCGAGGCGCCTCATCGCAACGCCTTCGCTGCCGGCCGCTGCCGCTCGATACCAGACGACCGCCTCCTTCTCGTCCTTCGGGAACCTGTCGTGGGCGCCATCCGTCACTTCCGGATCGTACATCTCGGCCACGCGCCGCATGGCGTAGGTGTTTGCCTTGCCGGCAGCGCTTCGCATCAGCCTCAGTGCCTCTGCGGGATCGGCCGGCCCGCCGCGACTCCACGTGAGCATGTCCGCGAGGTTGGCCTCGGCACTCTCGTCCCCCAGCTCGATTGCCCTGCGATAGAGAGCACGCGCGGCGAGCTCGTCCTTCGGAACCCCGAGCCCCCATTCCGTCGCCCACCCCAGCGCCGTGACGGCGAGCGGATAGTTGAGACTGGCCGCTTTCCTGAACCACGGGGCGGCCCGCGCATGGTCCACGGGCACTCCCAGTCCAAGCCGGTACATCCGTCCGACATTGTAGATGCTCTGCGCGTCACCGAGCTCGGCCGCCTTGTTGAACAGCCGGAAGGCCTCGTCGAGGGCAGAGGGCGTCCCCACCTCGTCGACGTCGAGCACCGCCGCGCTGACCATCGAGATCCGATCGCCATTGGCCGCGCCGGAGCGATACCAGCGGAGCGCCTCGTCGATGCTCCTCGGGAACCCCAGCCCGTGGCTGTGCATCCACCCGAGATACTGGCAGGCCTCCGCCTTGCCCGCGTGCGCAGCCTCCGCGAAGAGCTCCGCGGCCCGCACGTAGTCCTTCGCCTCGTAGGCCTTGCGAGCCTCCGAAAGCTCCTTCGCACCATCGCCGCCCATCGACGTCTTTCGGTGCGTCGTCCAGGCGGGGACGAGGCCGGCCTGGTACTGCCGCTGCCGGTTCAGGAAGAAGAACTCGCCGCTACTGGGATCGGAGGCGAGATCGCCGATCTGCGGGTTCTGCCTGGAATCGGTGAAGTACCGGATCTCCTGCCGAAGGTAATCGAAAAGCTCGTAGGTCGTGATGACGCCGTCCCCGTTCGTGTCCGCGACGCCGCCGAGGCCGGCCAGGACCTTCTCGAAGAAGACGCTACCTGGCCCCACCTCGTCGTCCTGCCACGCCGGCTCACGGGTGCCGCCCGCCGTGATTGCATGCGCCCCGGACAATTTGGGGAGATAGGGCCCAGTCCGTTTGGGCGCGGGCCCGAACGAGGTCCTGACGAACGAGCCGCCGTAGCAGGAGTTCAGGAGCACCAGCACCTGGTGACCGCTCTGGACGACTTCGTTCACCCACGCCTTGACGACCTTCAGGTTGATGCTGTTCTCCTTGTCGTTCATGTGACGGGCCGTGTACTTGAGCAGGTACCCGTTCCCGCCGTCGGTGAATCCGTGCCCGCTGTAGGCGAAGAGGAAGCGGGACTTGGGGAACTTCCGGAGGCGCTGCGGGAAATAGCTCTGCAGGAAGTACTCGAGGTTCTGCGACGTCACCTCCTCGTTCTTGAGAACGACCACCTCGTCGAAGAACTCCTGAGTCCGGAGGTACTGCACGAGCCGCCGCAAGTCCTCGCCGGCAGGCCTGAGCTCGCGCTGGAGGGCATTCAGGCTCGGGTAGTCGCTCACCCCGGCGACGAGCGCGAGACTCCTGCCCACGTCCTGCTGTGTGAACTGGGCGACGTTGAGAACCTTCTCGAGCATCGTGCGGCGGTCGGCGTAATGCACGAAGTACCGCCGGTACTCCTCGGCCACAGGTGGCTCGCCGTCGTCTGCCTGCGCCGGAAAGCTCGCGCAGAGCAGCGCGGTCAGGAACAATGCGCTCTCAGTTCTTGTCGGCATGGTCGAGCACGGCCTTCCAGAAGAACCCGTTCTGGAAAGAGAGAAACGCGAACGACACGAGCTGGATCGGCTCGAGCGCCGCCTGCCCTTGCAGCGAGCCGATGAGAGGGAGCAGGACGATCGGAGAAACGACCAGAGGCTTCACGAGCGACAGCCACCGGAACTTCCCGCGAATGTAGAAGATGTAGCGTGCCGTCATTCCCAGGATCGTGCCGACGAGGAGAATGCCCATCGCGAGCAGCGGCGAGATTCCGCCGAAGGACTGGCGAGAGCTTGGGAACCCCGTCGTGAAGTGAAGGACGACGGCAGCGAGGGCGAGGAGCGCAGCCTCCACGAGGAAGCGCTTCACCTTTCCTCGCGCGACGAGCTCCGCGAGGATCGCGACAGCGTAGGCCGCGAACGCCGCGAGCACGACCTTGGACACTACAGGTGACATGGGCGGTCTTCCCGTGGAGGTGCGGGTGAACGAATTGTGACCCGGCCAAGCCTGAAGGCGTGCTGGAACGGAGATCATGACGCGGCGCATTCACTGACGGGTTACCCCGTCCGGAGGGCTGCGGTCACGTGGAGTTCCCTGAACGAGGTGCAGCGGTCGAGAGACTCGGTACGCCTCGACGAGGCGCACCGTACACGCCGCGGTCGAGGAGCCGCGAATCGACCGCCGACACCCGCGCGATCCGGTCTTCCCCGCTCGCCGCGTCAGAGGGTCGGCGTTGCTGCTGGCGAGTCCTCCGCCCAGCGCTTCCGGAGGTAGATGAAGTTGATGATCCATGCGACGGGGTTGAGGCTGAGGATCGTGAGCGCGATCCACGCCCAGTGGTGACGCAGCGCGAAGAACCACGCCAGCACCGCGTAGACGACGCCGCAGACGATCACGACGCCGGCGCCGGGCTCGACGAGGGCGGCGAGACCCAGGCCGGCGATGAACGACTGGATGGCGACGTAGTAGCCCCACCGGTAGGGCCTCTTCCCCCGATTGCGCCGCTGGAAGCGGCGATTGAGGGCGAGCGCGGCGACGATGGGCAGGAGGACGGCGAGGGCCACGAGCGCGAGGACGACGAGGTCGGATCCGGCAGCGCTCTCGGGATTGGCGGGGAGGCTGGCGCGGACCGGTGTCGCGTCGCTGCCCGGCTCCAGGGTCACCACGACCTTGCCTCGAGCATGGCCCTGCTCCAGGTACCGGAGGGCCTCGGAGACGTCGCTCAACCGGTACCGCCTGTCGACGACCGGCTTCACCTTTCCGGCCTGCATGAGATCGCGCAGGACGTTCAGGTCGTTCTGGTTCAGCTCCGCCAGCATCATGCTCATGTCCTGGGTCACGAATCGTGACAGCACGAGCGCCCGGAACGCTCGTGGCATGGGAGCGATCCACCGGCCGGTCGGTCCACCGACCATGACGTACTTCCCCCTGGGATTCAGGGCGCGCAGGGTCTCCCGCAGCGAGCGGTTCCCGACGTTGTCCAGGATCAGATCGTAGCGTTGCTCGCCCTGGGTGAAATCTTCCCGGGTGTAGTCGATGACCCGGTCTGCGCCGATCGATCGGACCATCTCCACGTTCCTCGTGCTGCACACGCCGGTCACGTCCGCGCCGAAGGACTTGGCGATCTGCACGGCGAACGTGCCCACGCCTCCCGACGCGCCGTTGATCAAGACCTTCTGCCCCGGCTGAAGGTTTCCCTTGTCGCGAAGACCCTGCAATGCGGTGATCGCCGCTATCGGGACCGCCGCCGCCTGCTCGAACGTCACGTTGGCCGGCTTCAGCGCGATCGCTCGATCCTCGCGAACGGTCACGTACTCGGCGAGGGCCCCGGTCCTGCCGCCGAACACGTCGTCGCCCGGCTTGAAGCGCGTCACGCTCCTGCCGACCGATTCGACCGTCCCCGCGAAGTCGACGCCGAGGCGCGTGACCTTCGGGTTGCGCAGCCCCATCTCCGCGCGAGCGAAGTACGGCGTGCCTCTCATGTAGTGCCAGTCGAGCGGATTGAGGGAAACCGCGCGGACCCGGACCAACACCTGATTGTCGTCGGGAACGGGCTTCTCGATCTCCTCGAGGCGAAGGACGTCGGGTGAGCCATAGCTGCGATAGACGATGGCTTTCCTCCGGGGCGCCTGGCCCGGGCTCGGTGTCTGGGCCGGCGCGGCGTCCGGGAGCAGCGCGGCCACGCAGAACGCGGCGATCATGAGTCGTGGATGAGATTTCATAAGAACGAGGGCTCGTGGTCGAGCGAGTGAGTCTTCCGGATCGCAACTCCGCCGAACGAAGGTCCCTTTCGGCGACGACCTCGACGGCGCGGCAACCGCGGCGAAGCCTTGCACGCGGTCGGGACGGGCTGCAAGGGGCGTCCCCAGCTGCCGAGCACCCGGGAGGGCAGGCTCTGGCGAGCGGCGGCGAGGCCGCGCCTCACGTGGCGAAGACGGCGCCGGCAGCCCGGCCGGTGCGTTCCGCGCCGACGCCTCGTCGCTCGAGCGACGCCGCCGGACGGCGTCGACCGCGAGGCCTAGCACCGAAGGTGGATGCGGCGAGCGTCCTCGACGCGACCGAAGGTCGCAGACCGTCCTCCTCGCTGCGTGGGCGCGTCGATCGCGGCGGGGTGCGACCGACAGGGGGATTCCGGCGCCGCGGCCTCGCCGCGGGCGCCGTCCCGGTCCCCGCACGCACCATCGGGCCGGATGCCACGTCGAGCGCGGTGACGGGGTCCGCCACGGCGACGGCAATCCACGAGGGCTTCGCCGGGAAGGGCATCGCCTGCGCGGCCTGCCAGCCATGCGGCGCGGCGACCCATCACCCCCTCGCGTGGATGGACGAGAGCAGCGGCGGGCTCGCCGCCACCGCCGCGGTACGGGTGTCAGTGAGGCATGGAAGAGCTCGCGGTCCCGGCGGACGGGCGAGGCCCGTTCGCCCGAACCCGCAGGGTGCTGGGTCACGCGGACCTCGGCGATCCCGGCGTCCGGCGCCCGGGGCCCCCCGACGAACGGAGCGTTCGAGGTCGGCCGGCTGAAGGGGCCGAAGGCTTGAGCGCGCGTCCCACGAGCCGCTCGATCGCTCGAGAACCTGCTGCCCGGGTCGGTCCCCCGACGACGGCTTCGGGCTCCGCCCGGAGACCGGCGCACGCCGGACTCATCCTGGGTGGCCCGGCACTCGGCCTCGTCACGGGCGCTCCTCCTCTCCTTCGCGCAGATCTTCATCTTTCCGCTTTTGGGCAATCTCCGCCTCGACTTTGGCGCTGAGGAGATGTGCCTGAACCTTGAGTTTCTCGAGCTCGTCCGCGATCCCGCTGCCGTTCAGCGCCGTGGCGAGCGCGGCAGCCGACCCGAGCGACTTCATCGCGGCGCTCAGCAGGTCGCGCAGGACCGTCCACTTCGGCCTCTGCTTGCTCGCGCCCCTTCTCCTCGCGAGCACGCGCGCCACCGTCGCCGGCGATGTGCCGGTTGCCTCGGCGATGCGGTTGCGCTGGCGGTTGGCGGGTCGGGTCTCACCCGATACCGCACCGGCGGGATTCGCTCCGAAGTGTCCGCCCTCTTCGCGCGGCTGTGCCTTCGCCCTTTCGGAGCGCGCCGCGTTCGCACGCGCCTGCGCCTCGTCCCGATCGCGCTTCCACTGCTCCGAGTGCTCGCGGAGGTCCAGGTACATCTGGACCTTCTGCTCGGCCGAAATGTTTCGACGGGTCCCGTAGTCGAGAATGAGGGCAGCCACGTCGACGTCATCCTCGAGGCCGAGATCCTCGAACCACGGCTCGATGCCGGTGCGCTTCCCGACCTCCCACCGCCCCAGGCCATCGACGATCTCTCTCTCGCCCGTCTGGCCGTTGAAGACGAGGCGAATGGGATCGCGGATCTTTCCGGCTGCCCGTACTCGTTTCTCGAGGTCGTCCAGCTCTTCGGCAGTGTGCCGAGGCACGTACTGGAGTAGCCGGTGCGGCTTCAGGTCGTGCCACCAAGGCATGCTCTCGGTCCCCGGCGAAGGCGCTCCCATCGCTGCAATCGGAAACTCCGGAACACGTCGTCGTGGGTCACGGCGCCGAGAACCATTTCATTTTATCACCGGGTCGACGCTCCGCTCTCTGATCGGGGGGTGCCCCACTCGGAGTGAGGCAAGATCCGGCGGGGGAAAGCGCGTGGGCAAGCCCCACCTGCGAGCGTTCGACCCGGCCGCCGGCAGCTCACGCTCGACGGTGACCCGCGAGGAGGCCGTCGAAGGCCTCGGCAGGTTCCCGTCACGAGGAGGTGCGTCGACCTCCGCCGACGTGCGCGATGCCCCCGAAGCGACGCGCCCATCGCGATCTCCCGGCAACCGTCGTTCACCCCGCCGGGCTCTCGCGCAGCGCACGAGGTAACATCACTATCGGTAAAGACATGTCCGGAGACGAGATGAAGCGAGTGCGACGGGTGCTCGTCGTCGAAGGCGACCGCGAACGGTTCGCGACGCTTCTCGCGAACGCGGGCTACGACGTGCAGGCGGTTGCGACCGGGCTGGGCGCGCTGCGAACGGCGCGCGCGAGCCCACCTGACGTGATCGTCCTCGACCTGATCGAGCCGGTGATGAACGCATGGGACTTCCGCTGCGTGCAACGTGCCGATCCCGAGCTCGCGAGGGTTCCGGTCGTGGCGCTGTCCGCGAGGATTCCCGGTCACGAGATCGACCTCACCGTGCGAGTCCTCGTGGAGCACCATGAGCTGCGCACGCTGCTCCGCGCATTCCGCGCCTTCGAGAGCGCGGCCGTGCTCGTGCCACTGCGCGGTGGCCGCGAGGAGAATTAAGATTCGCGCGGAGCATAGACGGGACGGAGGCCACGTCCGTGAACGGTGCGACCAGGGACGGAGAGGGGAGGGCATCGAGCTTCCTCGCGCGACCGGACGCGTGCCTGCAAGGCGGCGGCGAGATGGGCGCGCGGATGCGGACGGTCGACTGGTCGAAGACGCCGCTCGGTCCGGTGTCGTCCTGGACGCCGAGCTTACGGGCGATCACGCGCTTCCTGCTCGTGAACCGGTTCCCCCTGCTCCTGTGGTGGGGCCCGGATCAGGTTCAGCTCTACAACGACGCCTGCCAGCCCGTTCTCGGCGACAAGCACCCGCGTTCCATGGGGCAGCCCGCCCGGGAGTGCTGGCCGGAGATCTGGCACATCATCGGGCCGCCCATCTCGACGCTGCTCGCGGGCGGTCCGCTCGTCTGGCGCGACGATCTCTGCCTCCAGCTGAAACGCCACGGGTTCACGGAAGAGACGCACTTCAGCGTCGCGTGCAGGCCAGTCCCGGACGAGCGGGCGCCGAACGGGATCGGTGGGGTGCTGGTCACCGTGCACGAGCTCACCGGGCAGGTGCTGGCGGAGCGGCGCGCAGCGGCGCTGCGAGACCTCGGCGTTCGCGCCTCGTCGGCGCGCACGGAAGCCGAGGCGTGCGCCTTCGCCGCCGACGCTCTCGGTCATCACTCGAGGGACGTTCCATTCGCCCTGATCTACCTTCTCGACGACGATGGACGCACGGCCCGGATCACCGGCGCTGCAGGGACGGAGACGGGAGCGCCCGTCAGCCCGGCGGTGGTCAGGCTGGGCGACGGTGAGGACGGCGCCTCCGTCTGGCCCTTGGCTTCGACGCTCGCCACCAAGTCCGTGCAGGTCGTCGACGATCTCGGGGCCCGCTTCGGTGCCGTGCCGCCGGGGCCGTGGGGAGATCCTCCGCGGCGCGCGCTCGTCCTCCCCTTGAACCTGGGGGGCCACGTCGTCGGCGTCCTCGTGGTGGGTGTGAGCTCGCGGCTGAACCTCGACGAGGCGTACCGGAGCTTCCTCCATCTGGCTTCCGTGCAGATCACGAGCGCGATCGCCAGAGCCCGCGCGATCGACGAAGAGCGCCGCCGGGCGGAGAGCGCCGCGCGCGAGAGCGAGCATCGATATCAGGCCCTCAGGGGGAGCGAGGAGCGGTTCCGGACGATGGCGGACGGCTCCCCGGTCATCCTGTGGGTCACCGACGCCCAGGGCGGTAACCGGTTCGTGAATCGCACCTACCGCGAGTACTTCGGGGTGACGATCGAGGAGGTCGAAGGGGACGGATGGCAGCCCTTCTTCCATCCGGAGGACGCCGCGAAGTACGTGGGAGACTTCCGCGCCGCCGTCCGGAACCGCACGCCGTTCGACGGCGAGGCCCGGATCCGTCGAAAGGACGGCGCGTGGCGCTGGATGGCCACTCACGGCGAGCCGCGCTTCGCGCCGGGTGGTGAGTTCCTCGGGCACGTCGGCATCACTCAGGACGTCACCGAGCGCAAGCATCTCGAACAGGAGCTGCGCGAGGCGAACCGTCGCAAGACCGACTTCCTCGCGATCCTCTCGCACGAGCTCCGGAACCCGCTCACGCCGCTCAAGAACGGCGTGTACCTGCTCGACCGGGTGCCGCCGGGGAGCGCGGAGGCCACCCGCGCGAAGGAGGTCATCCATCGCCAGGTGGATCATCTCGCCAGGCTCGTCGACGACCTCCTCGACATCAGCCGGATCGACCATGGCAAGATCACGCTGCACCGGTACCGCTTCGACGCACGCGACGTCGTCCGTCGCGCGTGCGAGGACGCCCGACCCCTCTTCGAGGAGCGAGGGATCGCGCTGCGCCTCGAGCTCGGGGCGGAGCCCCTCTGGGTCGATGCAGACCCGACGCGGGTCGCGCAGATCGCCGGCAACCTGCTCGGCAACGCGGCGAAGTTCACGGAGCGCTCCGGAGCCGTGAACGTCATTCTCGCCGAGCGGGATGGCGTGTGCGAGTTGCGCATCCGCGACAGCGGCATCGGGATCGAGCCGCACCTCCTCGACTGGATCTTCGAGCCGTTCGCGCAGGCCGACCGAACCCGGACCTACACCACCACGGGCATGGGCCTCGGGCTCGCGCTGGTGAAGAGCCTCGCCACGATGCACGGAGGGACGGTTCGCGCGGTCAGCGAGGGCGCCGGTCGCGGCGCCGAGCTCCTCGTGACTCTGCCGCTCGCCCCCGCCCCCGAGCCCCGGGAGGCGCCAAAGCCGGCGGCGGTGCCGAGCCTCTCCGTGCTGATCATCGAGGACGATCCCGATGCGGGCGAGACCCTGGCCGACATGCTCCGGCTCGAGGGTCACCGCACGCGCCTCGTGCTCGACGGTCGCGCCGGCGTCGCCACGTTCTCCCGGTGGAGGCCGGACGTGCTCGTCTGCGACATCGGCCTGCCCGACATGAGCGGGTACGAGGTCATCCAGAACGTGCGGGCCGCGGCGAACGGAGGCACGGCCTTCGCGGTGGCGCTGACGGGCTATGCCCAGCCCGAGGACGTCGAGCGGACGAGGACGAGCGGGTTCGACGCGCACCTGCCCAAGCCGCTGTCGATGGAGCGCCTCGACGCGATCCTGGCGGAGGCCGCCCGCCGGCGACGCTGAAGGCAACGACTGCCACGGGACGAACGCTCCGTCGCCGCCGTCGCCGAAGAAGACTTGAGCGCCCGGTCCGGGCCGGAGCGAGCCGCCGTGGATGGCCGCTCTCTGACACCACCGCGCCGAAGCGTGTGGAGACCGGACCCGCGCTAGGAATTCTGGACCGGGACGGGCTCGGTCGCCGGAGCGGCGGGCACCAGCGCCTCGACCCGGGTCTTCAGGTCCGTCCGCTTGATGTCCTCGCCGGAGAGCCGCTCGCCGGTCTCGTTCCCGGCGGAGAAGAAGAGCACGGTCGGGCTCGACGTCACTCCGAGCTTCGAGGCGAGCTGCGGGCAACCGAGCCGCAGCACCTTCAGGAACCGCACCTTCCCCGAGAACTTCGCCGCGACCGCTGCGAACCGAGGGAAGAGCGTCTCGCACGCCTTCGATTCCGAGCCGTAGAAGTGGAGCGCGACCGGCACCGCCGACCGGAGCACCTCCGTCTCGTAGTCCTTCTCGGCGATCTCCTTGACGTGGAGCGCAGCGACCGCCTTCACCTCGGGATCCTCGTTCACGGGGACCCGAACGTCGAACCTGTTCTTCATTCGACACGCCCTTTCGCCTCGTGCGCGGGGAGCCTCTCCCAGCCCTCACGGCTGACGTATACCGCGGCCGGCGCCCCGGCGCCCGGCATTCGCGGGGCGTGCAGGGACGATTCGTGCGTGCGGCGGCGCTCGCTCCTGCATGGATCTCGAGGGGCTTCAGGTCGATCGCGCGAGCTGCAGGCGGTTTCCGGTTGCGCCGCGGCGGCTCGTCACCGTCGCCTCACGTCGACGGCCACGCGCGCCTGCACGGCCGCGACGTCCACCGTCCAGGAGGCGATCCAGGCGCGCAACACGAGCCGCCGCCCGCACAGCTCCTGCAGCGCCGAGCGCGCCGCCTCCTCCGAGGAGAACACTCCCAGCACGTGCGTGCGGTGTGCGAATCGCCCGAAGTCCTCGTACTCCGCCAGGTACATCGCGATCCGCGGCTCCGGGCCGCGGCGAGCGCCTGTGCGGCGTCTTCGGATCCGTGCGCCGACGCGTTCGGACAGCAGGGACGCGCACTCCTCCGCGAGGAGCGCGAGGCGCTCGCGATCGTCGGGGGAGAGGTTTCGCCGCCTGCCGAAAGCCAGGGCGAGCACGCCGCCAGCCACTCCCTCGCGGCCGATCGGGACACCGAGCCAGCTCGTGGCCCCGCCGGGCAGGAGCGCCTTCCAGGTCGTCGGGAAGCGGCGGGCCAGGTCCCGCGCTTCCTGCCAGTAGGACGTCCGCGCGCGGAACACGCCGGTCCCCACCCAGGAGCCGTCGCCTCTCGGCCGCGAGCCGATCGCCGCGGCGCCGGCGGGAAGGCCGGCGCTGGCGGAGAGCTCCAGATGCCCGTCGGCGCCCCGCAGCAGGAGCGCGAGCCCGAGCGCGCCGAAGGCGGAGGGCCCATGCCCGGCCAGCGTGGCGAGCGCTTCCTGCTCGGTCCTGGAATGGGCGAGCGCGGCCACGAGGTGCCGCGCGCGCTCCATCTCCTCGGAGCAGCGCAATGCCACCAGGGTCTCCGCCTCGGCGCGGGCGCGTGCGAACCGCTCCCGCTCGAAGAGGTGGCTGCGCTGGTCGGCGATGCGCGCGCTCTCGCGCAGTCGCATCTCGACCGCGGCGCGCGCCTTCTCCGAGGTGTCCGCACGCTGCCGCTCTCGAGTGAGGGTCCCCGCGCGCGTGAGCGCCGTCGCGCAGCCGGACGCCATCTCCATGAGGAACGAGCGCGACGAGGGGCCGAAGTCTCGCGCTTCGTCGAAGGCGAGCGTCGCGATGCTGGTGAAGCCGTCGCCGGCGACGAGGGGCAGGAAGGCCCAGGCGGCCTCGGGAGCGTCCGCGGGGCTCTGGCCGAACCGCTCCCGCGCCTCGCCCTCGGAGCCGAGCCACACCGGCGAGCCTCGGCGGATGACGTCTCGCGCCGGGGCGCAGGCCCGAACGGCGAGCAGATCGGACCGCCCGCGCGTCGGCGAGGCGGCGGTGGCGCACGCGAGCACGGCGAGGCTCTCGACGCCGCGGAGCTCGGCGATCTCGGCTCGGGACGCTCCCGTCAGGACGCGGAGCTGCCCCGCGGCGATGGCAGCGAGATCCGCGTGTTCCTCGGTGCCGGAGAGAGCGCGGTGGAGCTCGAGCAGCGCCCCGATGTCGCCGGGCGGGAGCGACGAACGCTCGCTCGCTCGGCTCCGCTCGGCCTGCACGGATGCTGAGGAGCGCCCTCGGCTCCGCGGGTCGTTCGAGCTCGCCATGTCGGCTTCCGGCCGCCACGGCGCGATCGAAAGTGCGAAGGAGGGGAGGCGACCTCTGGACGAGAACATAGCCCAAGGGCCGTCGTTTCGCCGTGAAACGTCGCGCTCGCGCCCGCGCTCGGAGGGGCGTCGGCGCCCGACGGTTCCTCGGGGCAGCCGTCCACCGGGACGCGCCCCGGACCATCCGCCTCGTTATCTCGTTCGAATGACGACCCCCGTCTCCCTCGTCGATCTCTCCACCGGCCTCGTCCTCGAGTCCCTCCCGGACGTGCCCACGATCTCCGTCCCTGCAGCTCTGAAGGTGGAATTGCGGCGAACGGGTGTTTCGCGGCGGCGCCGACGGGTATACAAGAAGGACTCCAACGCTTCCGTTCGCGTCGCAACGACCGGTCGCCTTCGAGAAGGGTGGCCGATGGCCGCTCTCGATTCCTTCCTGCACGAAACCGCGACGGCCGAGCGCCGCGCGAGGCGGAGCACGCCATGAACGACAACTTCAAGGATCTCAAGGAACGCATGAGGAGCCTCGACGCGCTCCTCTCCGCGCGCGGCACGGGGAACGTCTCGTTCGCGCAGGCGCTCAGCGCGCTGCACCGAGCGGTCCGGCGCGCCGACCGAACGCGCGAGCCGCCGCTGGAGCTGCGGACCCTGCTCGGCAAGGCGGAGACGCTCGGAAGAACGCTCGCGGACGAACCGGTCGCATGACCTCTCGTGCACGCGCCGCACGTGTGCTCGGAGCCGCGCGCCCGCGAGCGTCGTGGTCGCGGTCAGCGCCCCCGGCGGTCGACGCTGCGGTCGCCCCGGCTGTGGGCGGCGTCGAATGCGGCGAGGTCGAGCCGGCGCGCCTCGAGCCTCCCCGCGTCGCGCGCGCGCACTTCCGAGCAGAACGTGAACAGCCGCCGCCCGTCGACGCTGACACGCCAGCGCGCCTTCTCGAGCCGCTCGATGCCCACGACGTGGGTTCGGACCTTCATCTCGGAATAGCTCGCCGTCATTCGACGCCTCGCAGCCTGGAGATTTAACCGCGCAGGGACCGGCCCGCCTGCGAAGCAGGCAGCCGGAGCGAAGACGCCCCTGATTCCCCGACCCCCAATGGACGCCCAATCCGTGTTTCGCCGGGGCCTCGGCGCGCATACACGAACCGTTATATCTCACCGCGACGGCCATGGGCCGCCGGAAGCGGAGCGCTGGTCCTGATCTCTCTCATGCTCTCCTGGAACCGAACGCTCGACGGGTGGGCCGTCAACCTCGACGGAACGAACGCGGCGCACGAGTTCACGCTCCCCCGCATCGAGCTTCACTCGGGCCCGGGGGGATGGACGTGCGTCTGCCGCCTCCAGGACGGCACCGCGCGTCCGGTGGCGGTCGGCGCCGCGACGAGCGCGGGCGAGGCGAAGCGGGCCTGCGTCGAGGAGGCCCTTCTCGCGCTCGGGACGCGGTACGAATCGGCGCTCCGCGCGTTGCTCTGACCGGCCGGCGCGCGAGCGGCATTGCGCGCCCGATTCCGCTGCAGCTCGCCTCAGGGAGTCGCAGCCACGGAGAGGTCGGCCGCTCCGCACGCCGGGCCGCCGCCGCGGGAGAGCTCGACCGCGGCGGATGAGCCCGCGCTGCGCCGGCCGAGCGCGCGCAACAAGCGGTAATGCGCCGCGATCGCGGCTCGCAGCGTCGGATGCGACCGGTAGGGGACGCCGTGCGCGCGGCAATTCGCCTCGACCATTCCCGCGAGCGCGGGATAGTGCAGGTGGCACACGTCCGGGAAGAGGTGGTGCTCGACCTGGAAGTTGAGGCCGCCGACGTACCAGCCGAGGAGCCGGTTCGACGGAGCGAAGTCCACCGTGGTGCGAACCTGGTGCTCCGCCCAGCCGGTCTGCATCCGCCGGCCGCCCGGTCCCGCGGAGTGGAACTCGGCATCGGGTACCGCGTGCGCGAGCTGGAACACCGTCGACAGCACGACCCCGAGCACCACGGCGCCGAGCAGGAAGAGGGCGAGCACCCACCCGCTGCGGAACGCGAGCAACGGGACGACCACGCTCCACGTGAGGAACACGGCCTTGCCGCCGATGAACGCCGCGAGCTCGCGCCCGCGCGGCCGGGGGAACGCGTGCTGCCCCAGCCGGCCTCGCACCGCGTCGACCACGTCGTCCACGAACCACCACTTCAGCGCCAGCACCCCGTAGAGCGGCCACGCGTACACGTGCTGGCCGCGATGAAATCGCCGGTGCCGCTGCGGAAGAGCCAGCCTGAGGAACGGCTCGGCGTCGATGTCCGGGTCCATCCCGCCGACGTTGGTGTAGGTGTGGTGGTGCACGTTGTGCTTGAAGCGCCAGACGTACGAGCTCGCCCCGACGAAATCCAGCGCGAGCCCCCACGCGCGGTTCACGCGCGGGGAGGGCGCATAGGCACCGTGGTTGGCGTCGTGCATGACGGAGAAGCCGATCCCGGCGGTCGCGAGCGCCAGCGACACCGTCGACGCCACCGCGACCCAGGCGGAGGCGCCGCCCAGGAGGAGGAGGAGCGCGTACGAAGCCGCGAACCAGATCAGGATGACGCCCGTCTTCGCCTGCATGGCGGCCCCGCCCGAGCGCGCGCGGCCGGCCGCCTCGAAGTACGCGGCGGCGCCGCTCTTCAGCGCTGCGTGAAACCCGTCATCGCCGGGAAACCGGACGCGGGGCGGAGCACCCGTTCCTCTGGTCATTTTGCAAATGGTGTGGACGGCGCATCACCAGGGTGTCACCGCGCCCGGTGCGCCCCCCAATGGCGACGCGCGGTGGCCGGGCGTCGCGAGATGCGCTCGCGAGAGACGCGCTCGGACGCTCGCAAATGAGAAAGCCCGGCCTCGGGGAGGCCGGGCTCTCGCTACATGCGGTGTCGAACGACGCGATCAGGGGATGGGGCGGACGTTCGCCGCCTGCAGCCCCTTCGGGCCCCTCGTCACGTCGAATTCCACCTTCTGCCCTTCCGCGAGGGAGCGGAAACCTTCGGCCTGGATCGCGGTGTGGTGGCAGAAGACGTCCTCGCCACCATCGGACTGCGTGATGAACCCGAAGCCCTTCGCATCGTTGAACCACTTCACGGTACCGGTTGCCATTTGCTGGGTTGCTCTTTTCTCTCTGTGAACGCGTGGCAGTGAGTGCCAAGCGGGTCTTCTCCCTCCCGGAGCGGGAGGGCGGCGAGGATGTAACAATTTCACGCGCAAAAGTCGAGCGCGAACCCCGCATTCCCGGCGCGCGAGCGCCGGAGGTACGCTCGAAGGAGGGCGTTCCGGCCGTGCGGCGCGGGTCGGTGATGCGACGGGGACGCATGGAGACCCAGGGCTCGGCCCCTCGGGCAGGTCCTCGATCCCCGTGCGCCACGACGGCGCGCAGCTTACACTTTTGGCGTAGAACCGCGACTGCAGCCGGCGCGTCGGAGCGCTCCGCTCCCCCACCGAGCGGCCCGAGGGAGACGCCATGGAGGCCCTGACGCAGGCGAAGCTGGTCCATTTCTTCGACACGCGGCTCCACCGGATCCTGTGCGGACTGCGCGGCTTCGAGCATCGATCCACGAAGCACTCGCGCGACGTGACGTGTGACGCGTGCATCGGGCTCCTCCGGGAACGTCCCGTGAAGGCCGCCGGGACCGAGGCACCTGGCGGAGCGCCCTGACGGACGGTGTTCCACCTGGTCCGGCGGCGCGGAGCCCGGGCCGCTGCGCCGGGCCTCCGCCGTGTACTGCCGGCCATCGCGCCCCTGCCCGGCTTCGCGGGGGCGTGGCCCTCCCACCCGGCCGTAGAGTCCGGCCTGGCGCTCCGCGCGCGCGAGAACGAGTCGTACTGCGAGCGGTCTCCCGGCACACGGCCGTCCTGATGGTAGCCCGTGTGCTCAGCGCCCCGCTTGGATGGTGAGCATGCTCCTGAAGTGGTGCTGCGGGAAGAGTGTGTCGGGTTCGGGCGAGGCACATGGAGCGCGAGGGAGCGACAGAGGCTCGAGGCACGCACTGCACGATCCTCGTGGTCGACGACGACGCCGACGAGCGGACGGCGGTGGCCGATCTGCTCGCGGCACGCGGCTACGCGGTGGCCGTCGCGTGCGACGGCCAGGAAGCGGTGGATCTCCTGCGAGCCGGCCTTCGCCCGAGCGTCATCGTGCTCGACCTCAGCATGCCGACGATGGACGGCTGGGTCCTCCTCCGGCATCTCCGTGGAACGGTGCACTCGAAGGTGCCGGTGGTCGTCACCAGCGCGGTCGCGAGGGAGCGCCCCGCGCCAGGGGCCGACGCTTGCCTCGAGAAGCCCTTCGAGCCGGCGGAGCTTCGCGCGATCGTCGAACGGCTGTCCGCAGCGGCGCGCGCGGCGGCTCCGGAACGCCGTCCACGACAGGCTTGATTCGGCCGATGGTGCGCCAGGCGAAGCCTGGGGAAGGCCGCTTCATCGGTTCTGGCGTCTCACTCCGTCGGCGTCCGGGGCGGGTGCGAACCCGCCACGACGCAAGCCCCGCCGCCGTCAGGGCGCGAGCCGGATCGTCTGCGCTTCCCGCCTCGCGGCGTCGCGATAGAGCAGGAGCAAGCCCTTCTGCGACGGCGACGCGGCGCCTCCGCCGTCGACCACGCCGATCGTGAGCGTCGACGAGCCTCCCACCGGAACGCCCGTGGCGGGCACGCCGCTGCCGGTGAATCGCGGGGTGGCGAGGGTGAAGGTCATGTTCTCGATGGCGTCGGTGAGATTGCCCGTGAAGTAGTTGTCGAAGGCGAACACCGAGAAGTCGAACTGCGTCGTGGCCGTCAACCCGGGCAGCGTGACCGTCGTGCCGCCCGGGAGCGTCAGCGTCCTCGGCGCCAGGGCGGAGAGCGGAGCGCTCATGATCACCCTGCCGGAGTCGAGGTCCGCGTCCGTGAAGAAGAACGCGGCGGGCGCCGCGGCAGGCGGCGCCCCGGCCGGGCGGGCGCGCACGTCCGCCACGAACACGACGTTCTGCCCGCTCGCTCCGAACCCGCCGTTCTCCGCGTTGAAGAGGACGAAGTCCGCGTTGCCGTCACGGTCGACGTCGAGCGCGATGTCGAACTCCGCCGGATAGTTCGGATGCGAACGGAGCCCGAAGGTGTCGATCCCGAACTGCACCACCGAGCCGGCGAGCCGGACTCCGAGGTCTCCCAGGTCGATGACGGCGAAGTTGTCGCCCGGAGCGGGGAAGAACCGCTTCCCGATCTTCTTGCTCGTGCCGGTCCAGGCGAACACCTCGACGCGCCCGTCGACCGCCCCCGCGTTCGTCAGCAGCACGCTGGCCGAGGTCTGGCCGGGCGCCAGCTGCACCGCGTCCTGCGTCGTCGACACGTCGGCGGAGCGATGGGCGACGAGCGACCAGGGCAGGCTGATCTGGTCGAGCGCGTCGGATACGGTGATGTGGCCGTCGATCTCGAACTGGTTGAGCAGCTGTCCGTTGCCACCCTGCGAGCCGCCGTTCAGCGTCCAGGTCGGCAGCCGCGCCGGGTCGACGGTGAGGTGGACCTCCATCTCGCGCAGGCTGCGCGCCGGCACCTGGATGGACGACGGCAGCTTGGCGGTCACCGCGGCGACGCCCGGATTGGCCGGATCGCGGAAGGTGAAGGAGACCGCGTACCTCCGCGCCGAGCTCGCCGCGTTGAAGACCTGCACCTTCTTCCGCAGCACCTGGGGCTGAGCGACGGCGGCGAACCCGAACGACACCGCGGCGCTCTCGTCGTCCGCCACGAAGGCGAGCGTCCGGGCCGCCAGCGCGCGATCGACGCGGACCTCACCGGCGCCGATCCGGGTGGCCGGGGCGAGCTGGCTCCCGAAGAGGTTGGGCGCGGTCTGGATCTGCGTCTCGGCGTTGTTCATCAACCGCGCCTTGATCTCCGCCGGTGTCGCGGTCGGGAAGGCCTCGAGGAGGAGCGCGGCCGAGCCGGCGATCATCGGCGTGGCGCCGGAGGTGCCGCCGAATGCCGCCTCGGCCGTTCCCGTGCCGGCGACGGCCGAGACGGACGCGCCGGGCGCGCCGATCTCCGGCTTGATGGTCTGGTAGCTGTAGCTCGGGCCGCGCGCCGACGTGCTCGCCATGCTCCTCACGAGCGGCGAGGAGTCCCGAACCGTCACGTTGACGGGCTGTGCGGCGCCCTTGATGCGGTTCGCGTCCGCCTGGATGATGACGAGCGTCGGCACCATCTGCGTGCCGCCGCCGAACGAGAAGCTGATGGCGTCGCCCGGAGCGACGAGGCCGATGAGCACGCCGATCGCGCCGGCCTTGGCGGCCCGGTCCACCTTCAAGCTGACCGCGCACGCGCCGCGGTCGATGAGGGCCACCTTCCCGGCCGGGTTCGCGGTGTACGGATCGTCGGGGTTCGTCGCGGTGATGGAGCCGGCGGGGCAGCCGCGGCCCACGATGGCGACGTCGCCGGTGAACCCGCCTCCGATCGGCGCCCAGTCCACGGTGGCCGTGTTCCTGTACGCGCCGGCGATCGCGGCGGGCGAGTTGACGATCAGCGGGAAGAACCTGGCCGACGGCACCTGCGTCTGCGCGACGCTGATGACGCCCGGGCCGACGCTGGGCGAGCTGACGATGTACGGCCTGTCGGCGGCGTTGCCGGCGGCGGTGGCCACCACCACCCCGAGGCGCACGGCGTTCTCGGACGCCTGCGTCAGGTCGTCCTCCTTCTGCCCGTAGTTCGAGCCGAGGGACATGTTGATCACGTCCACCGCGTCCGAGAGATCGCCGTCGCCGTTCGGGTCGAGGGCGAAGTCCATGGCCTGCAGGAGCGCCACGCCGCTGCACGAGGTGGAGACGGAGCTGCAAACCTTGAGGGCGTAGAGCTGCGCGCCCGGCGCGACTCCCTTGTGCGTGCCGTCCTGGCTCGCGCCGGCGATGATGTCGCTCACGTGGGTGCCGTGGGTGCCGTCGCAGCCGCCCACGCCGCCGCACGCGATGGGGTTCGGGTCGGGCCGGAGGCAGACGAGCGCGTTCCCGGCGGCATCCTTGCCGCAGCCGCCGTCGGCCACCGGGCGGCCGTCGGGCTGTGGCCAGTGCTCGCCGACGAAGTCGAAGCCGCCGATCACCTTGTCGGTGGGGAAGAGGGTGGGGTTCACCGTCTTGTTCCGCGGATCGTCCAGCGTGGTCCCGAAGGCCGCGGTGTAGTCCGCGGTCGCTCCGGAGCCCCTTATGTTACGGTGCGTGTAATCGATGCCGGAATCGAGCACCCCCACGCGCACGCCGTTGCCCGTGAAGCCGAGGCCCTGGACGGCGGTGGCGCCGATGTACGGGACCGTCTCCGAGAGCGCGATCGAGTAGTCGACGACCGGCCGGATGGTCAGCACGCCGGGGTGCGCCGCGAGCGCCGCGAGCTGCGAGGCGTCGATCGAGATGGCCACCGCGTTGTGCGCCTTGCTCACGCGGCCGAGCTCGTTCCCGCCGAGGGACCGGGCATCGCGGACGAGGTCGTCGTGCTCGTCGCGCAGCGTGGCGAGCAGCGCGCGCTGGGCGTCGCCCGCCATGGGCAGGCCGGCGTCCTTCGCCTTTGCGGCGGCCGCCGCGAGCGACTCGCTCTGCAGCTGCACCCAGACCTGGACCTGGCCCCTGGCGCGGAGGAGCTGCGGCGCGATGCGCGCTTCGGGCGCGGTCGGCGCGTCGCCGGGGATCGACAGCGCGCTGACGTCGGGCGCGGAAGCTTGCTGTGCGAATACGGTGCTGGGAATTGCCAATGCGACCGTGAGCGCGAGACAAAGGTGCAATGTCATCGGAATCCCTCGGATTGGAGAATCGAGGATGTGTGGAACGGTGGTCGAGAGGGTAGGCGGGCGCTTCGGGGCCGGTCAAGCAGGCGCGTGACCCTCTTTGGGCCGGTGCCGGAGCCGAGTCGTTCCGGCGGCATCGAGGAGGAGCGCGCGGTGGTCGGGGGAGTGTTTCGGCACCCGCTCGCGGGGCGCATCCGCGCCGACGATGCCGTTCGCCGCAGAACGCGAAGCCACTGATGTTCCCGACAGGAACGGGAAGATCAGGGGCCTCGGAGGATCGGCGCGACTGAATTTCGAGCCAGCGACGGCTTGTACCCGAAGGGGCCTCCTCGGGAACGTCACCTCGATCATTCCGCGGGCGGCTTCTTGCCCGTCCCCTGCACGGCCGCCCGGGTGAGCGCCTCGACGTTCTCGGGTGGTCGGGGGTGCCCAGGGCCGATGCCTGGGTGATCCTGGTTAGCTTGGCCGCCTCCACCTTCCCCATGATTGCCTTTCTCGTCCTCGATGAACTCGAACAGCTTCACGAGCTTCTTTCCCATTTCACTCTCCCCACAGCGGAGGGCCCACGCACCACGCGCCGGCGTCCGCGGGGAGGTCGCTCCGATCGAGCCGACGCCGACCGAGGTTCACCCGGTGCGCAACCGGAGTCCCGAGGCTGGTGCTCGCTTCGCCTGCCGCCCCGGCTCCGCGCGGACCCGATAGGAGGAGCGAGGGCGGGCGTGAGGCACCGCCACGTTCGTGCGAACGGCCCCACGAGTGAATCCGCCGTGCCGAGATCGTCACGATCCCGCCCGAGCGCGCGCAACG
>DATDDC010000811.1:0-5502 GCA_036523995.1 Anaeromyxobacter sp. | reverse complement strand
GGGAGCGCCCCGTCGACGAGGGCGGTGAGGTCCTCCACGGGATGCCGCGTCGTCAAGGCAGCACCTCCTTCGGCGAGGGAGCCGAGGTGAACGGCGCGAGGACGTCGGCCGCGGTGACGGTGGCGCGGTGCACGAGCGACTTCACCGCCGACACCGACGTGTCGAGCACGCCGGCGATCTCCTCGTAGGAGAGCCCCTCGAGCCTGCAGAGGACGAGCGCGGCCCGCTGCTTCTCCGGGAGCCGCTCGAGGAGCGCGCCCACCGCGCGCTCGAGCGCGGCGCCCTCCGCGGAGGCCTCGGGCGTCGGGGCCTGGGAGGGCAGGGCGTCGGGATCGGCCGGCGCCTCGCCCGCGCGCCCCTCGGCCGCCCGGGCGGCGTGCTCGCCGCGGCGGAGCTCGTTGAGGCAGTGGTTCGAGGCGATGCGGTAGAGGAACGTCTTGAACCGCGCGGAGGGGCGGTAGCGATCCGACGCGCGGTAGAGCTTCACGAAGACGTCCTGCGCCAGCTCCTCCGCGCGCGCGGCGTCCCGGACGAAGTGGTGGCAGAAGCTGACCATGGCCTTCGCGTGCCTCTCGAACAGCACCCGGAACGCCCCCTCGTCCCCCCGCTGGAAAGCCAGCATCAGGGCGGCATCGGGGTCCTGTGCCATCCGTGATCTCGAACACGTTTGGCGGGCGGAAGTTGCGGCTCCGCCTCAGCTCGCGAGGCGCATGACGGCCCGCGTCACGACGTATACGGCGGCGGCCACGAGCGCCGACATCGGGATCGTGAAGATCCAGGCCCAGATGATGCGCCCGGCCACGCCCCAGCGTACCGCCCGGGTGCCCTTGGTGGCGCCGACGCCCACGATGGCGCCGGTGATGGTGTGCGTGGTCGAGACCGGGATGCCGTAGTGGGCGAGGGCGAGGATGGTGACGCCGCCGCCGGTCTCGGCCGAGAAGCCGCCGATGGGCTGCAGCTTCGTGAGCGAGTGCCCCATGGTCTTCACGATGCGCCAGCCGCCGAAGAGCGTGCCGAGGCCGATCGCGGCGTGGCAGAGCAGCACGATCCAGAAGTCCACCGGCAGGTGCGGGGACGACGCGGGGAGCTTGTGCGCCCAGATGGTCCCGTAGAGGATCACCGCGATGACGCCCATGACCTTCTGCGCGTCGTTCGTTCCGTGGCTGTAGCTGAAGATCCCCGCCGACACGAGCTGGAGCCGCCGGAACCAGCTGTCCACGCGCGCGGGCGTGCTCCGCCTCACGAGCCACGCGTTCAAGGTCATGAGCGAAGCGCCGAGCACGAGCCCGATCACCGGCGAGAGCACGATGAAGGCGACGATCTTGAGGATGCCGCTCGGGATGAGCCCGCCGAGGCCCAGCGACGGCAGCGTCGCGCCGATGAGCCCGCCCGCCAGGGCGTGGGAGGACGACGAGGGGAGCCCCCACACCCAGGTGAGGAGGTTCCAGACGATCGCCCCCATGAGCGCGGAGAAGATCACGGCGAGGACGATGGATGTCCCCTGGCTGCGGAGCTGCTGGAACTCGATGATCCCCTTCCCCATGGTGGCGGCGACCTTCAGCTCCACGCCCCACAGCACCGGCGCGGCGGAGACGAAGTTGAAGAACGCCGCCCAGGCCACGGCCAGGAGCGGGGAGAGGACGCGCGTGGACACGACCGTGGCGATGGAGTTCGCCGCGTCGTGGAAGCCGTTGAGGAAGTCGAAGGCGAGGGCGACGAGGATGAGGCCGACGACGATGGCGTGGAGCATCGGGGAGCGGCTCCTTGGGGGGCGCTACGCGTGCTCCAGGACCACGCCCTCGATCACGTTCGCGACGTCCTCGGCCCGGTCGGTCGCGTCCTCGATGAGATCGATGATCTCCTTCCACTTCATGACGGTGAGCGGGTCGTTCCCCCGCTTGAACAGCTTCGCCATGGTCCGGCGCGTGAGCGTGTCGGCCTGGTTCTCGAGGACGTTCATCTCCTTGCAGGCGTCGAGGATGCGGTTCGTGTCCTTCTTCATGTTGCGAAGGCCCTTCACCGCCTCCTCCATCTTCAGGACCTGGGCCACGAACACGTTGCACAGCTCGCGCGCCTCGGGGAGGACCGTGTCGAGGTCGTAGAGCGAGAGGCGCTCGGAGGCCGCGTCGGCCAGGTCGAGGACGTCGTCGATGCGGGAGAGGAGCCGGTGGATCTCGGAGCGGTCGAAGGGCGTGATGAACTGGGTGTGAAGGCGCGCGAAGGCGCGGTGCGTGATGTCGTCGCCCTTGTGCTCCACGTCCTTGATGGCCTGGGCTTTCCTCGGCACGTCGGTGAAGTCGTCGAGCAGGTCCTTGAGGAGCTTCGCCCCCTCCACCACCGTCGCCGTCTGCTGCTCGAAGTCGGAGAAGAAGTCGTCCGACTTGGGCATGAGCTTCTGGAGCATGTTCGCGCCTCCTGCCTCGGATTGGGCTCCGCGCGCGGGTGCGGCTGTAGGCCCGAGCGGGCGCACGATAGCGGTTCCGCCCGGGCAGTCAAAGGCTTCTACGCCCCGGAGCGATCCGCATCCTCATGGGTCCGGCCCTCCGGAGTTCTTTGTCGGATTCCGCGGGATGTACCGATGATGCGGTACATGTAGGGGTGCCGCAGGCTTGCCTGTCCGCAGAGCGAGCATCCATATTCGAGGACCGGAAGGGGAAACGGGTTTTTGGGAAGAGGTGTCCGAGCACCTTCGTCTGGGATGGCGCCAGGGGGGAGTGAGGATCCGCGATGAGGTTCGGCGCGAAGATCGGCCTCGTCCTCCTCGCGGTGGGCGTTCTCCCGATCGCGCTCTTCGGCCTCGTCTCGTACACGGTGAGCCGCGACGAGCTGCAGCGGACCGTGGGCCGCATGCAGACGCAGGCCGCCGAGGACCTCGCGCTCTTCACCGAGCGCACCGTCACCTCGTCGCTCGAGAACCTGAACCTCTCCACCGCCGCGCTCCTTCCGCTCGACGACTTCGCGCGGAGCGAGCTCACCCAGATCCTGCAGATCCCCTATCGCCAGCTCCAGTTCGTCTCGATCATCGCGCTCGTCTCCGACCGGAAGCTCCCGGTGGCCGGGCCGGTGTTCGAGCGCCGCCCGGAGCAGGACCCGGCCCTCGTCGGCCGGGATCCGGTGACCGACGCCGACCTCGACCGCTTCTCCCGCAAGATCCCTGCCGCGCCCGCCAGCGCCGGCTCCACCGCCATGAGCGAGCCCTATCGCTCCGGGAGCGGCGCCCTGCGCATCGCCGTGGCGCACCGGCTCGGCGCGGACCGCTCCATCGTCGCGGAGATCGTGCTGCGCGACGTGGAGACGCGCATCTCCGAGCTCTCCGGCGGCACCGGCGTCGCCTACCTCGTGGACGGCAAGGGCGAGGTCCTCTCGCACGGCGCGAGCGATCGGAGCCTCACCGACGACGAGCGGCGGCTCTCCGAGATCGGGTTCAGCAAGGGGCTCTCCTGGTCGCGCCTCGTGCATCGCGGCGACGGCGCCCGCTGGCTCGCCGCCTTCGCGCCGGTGCGCAAGTACGGCTGGGGCGTCGTGGTGGCGCAGCCGATGTCGGTCGCGTTCCGCGCCGCGGAGCGGCTCCGCTTCTACACCTTCATGTGGGCGGCGGCAGCCCTCGTCATCGCCCTCGGGCTCGGCTACCTCCTGGCGCGCCGCGTGACGAAGCCGGTCCAGCGCCTCTCCCGCGCGGCGGCCGCGGTGGCGGCGGGCGACTACGCCGCGCCCCTCGATCCGGGCGGCAAGGACGAGCTCGCCGATCTGGGCCGCGCCTTCGTGTCGATGACCTCGGAGATCCGGCGGCGCGACGAGGAGATCCGCGCCTGGAACGCCGAGCTGCAGAACCGCGTCGAGGAGCGCACCGCGGAGCTCAAGGCCGCCCAGGACCAGATCCTGCGCACGCGCCGGCTCGCCGCCCTGGGCTCGCTCGGCGCCGGGCTCGCCCACGAGCTCAACAACCCCATGACCGCCATCACCGGCTACCTCGCCATCCTGCGCAAGCAGGCGTCGAAGGAGAGCCCGCAGGCGGAGATGATCGCGCGCGCCCAGGAGCAGGCCGGGCGCGTGGCGCGCGTGGTGGAGGACCTCCGCAGCTTCGCGGATCAGGAGCGGGTCATCTCCGGCCAGCGCTTCTCGCTTTGCCGGACCGTGAATTCCGCCCTCTCCCTCTACGAGGAGCGGCTCCGCTCCTCCGGCATCGACCTCACCACCCGCATCGACGAGCAGCTCCCGGACGCGCAGGGCGACCCGATGCAGATCCAGCAGGTGATCGCGCACCTCGTCGAGAACGCCATCAACGCCATGCCCGCCGGCGGGAGGCTCGAGGTCTCCCTGGGCACGGTGGACGGCGACGCGCTCCGGCTCACCGTGGCCGACACGGGCAAGGGGATCCCCGCGGCCATCCGCGAGCGGATCTTCGACCCGTTCTTCACGACCAAGGGGCGGCAGGGGCAGGTCGGGCTCGGGCTCTCGGTGTCCCACAGCATCGTGGAGGCCCACCACGGCCGCATCGTGGTGGAGAGCGAGGAAGGCATGGGCGCGGCGGTGACCGTGCTCCTGCCGGCGGCGGCGGCGGCACACCTCGCGTGAAGCGAGCGGAGAGGGACCATGGCGAAGCCGAAGTGGTCGGAAGACACGCAGGCCGGCATCGACGCGATGGACGCCGATCTCATCGTGCCGAGCCTGCTGCACGAGCTGAAGCAGCCGTTGCAGGGGGCGGACGCGGCGGCGGCGCTCCTCGAGCGCTTCGTGCGCGGCCTCGCGGACGCCGACGAGTGGCGCATCCTCCGCATGCAGCTCGCCCGGCTCGCGGAGATCGTGAACGGCTACGAGGACCTGCTCCGCCCCGGCGAGGCCGAGCCCGCCTCCTTCGCGGTGGCCCCCGTGGTCTCGCGCGCGGTGGAGCTGCTCGCGCACCGCGTGCGGCCCCTCGCGCGCCGCTTCCTCTTCGCCCCCCACGACGGCGGCCGCCAGGGCTACGGCGCGCCCGGGGCCCTCGTCCACGCGGCCACGAACCTGCTCTCGAACGCCCTCGACGCCGTCGAGAGCGCCGGGAAGGAGGCCCGGGTGGAGGTGCGCGTGCTCCCCGTCCGGGCCGGCGGCGTCGAGGTCCGCGTCTCGGATGAGGGTGTAGGGATACCGGAGGAGAACCGCGCACGCATCTTCGAGCCGAGGTTCACGACCAAGGCCGCACGGCGCGGAAGCGGCCTCGGGCTGCACGTGGCACGGCGCCTCATGTCTCGGTACGGCGGAGAGGTGTTCCTCGTGAACGAGGAGGATCCCGCGCGGCTCCCCTGGGCCGTGACGGAGTTCTGCATCGCGGTGCCGCCGCCGCCGGTGAGGGGAGCGGCCTAAGATGACGGCGCGGGTCCTCACGGCTGCGATCGCGGCGGGCGCCATCGGCGCTGCGCTCTTCGCGATGGCTGCCGATCGGGACGCCGTCCCGGACGCGGCGCCCGAGGCCCCGGACCGCGTCGGCTCGCCCGCGGACGCGCAGCCGCCCTCGTCTGCGAGGGA
>DATDDC010000810.1:0-1577 GCA_036523995.1 Anaeromyxobacter sp. | reverse complement strand
CAAGAGCCGCGTCAACTACGGGATGACGCTGCTCATCCTCGTCATCATGGTCATCTACGTGACCATGGTGTACGGGCCCATCGCCGCGTTCCTCGTGGAGCTCTTCCCCACGCGCATCCGCTACACGTCGATGTCCCTGCCGTACCACATCGGCAACGGCTGGTTCGGCGGCATGCTCCCGCTCACCGCCACCGCCATCGTGGCGCTGAAGGGCGACATCTACTACGGCCTCTATTACCCGATCGTCGTCTCCATCATGACCGTGGTCGTGGGCGGGCTCTTCCTCCGCGAGACGAAGGAGCGCGACATCACGACGTACGAGCACTGAAATCGTGCTGGGGGGCGCGTGAAGCCGCGCTCCCCCAGCCCGCTCGCTCCCGGGGCGGCCTCATCCGGCCGCCCCTTCGCTCGTCATGAAGCCCCCCGGCCCAGGCGCGGGGGGCTTCTTCGTCTCCGCGCGCCACCGCCGCGAACGTCACTTCCGCGGCCGGGCCATCCCCTGGCGATAGGCGAGCACGACGAGCTCCAGCCTTCCCGAAACGCCCATCTTGGCGAAGACGGCGGTGAGGTGGTTCCGGACGGTCTTCTCGTTGATGCCGAGCCGCCGCGCGATCTCCTCGTTGCGAAGGCCCTCCACCACGAGCGCGACGACCTCGTTCTCCCGCGTCGTGAGCGACGCGCGCCCCGGGGGTCCCGGCGGGGCCGCGGGCTCGGGGGGCTGGGCGCGCAGCACGGCCGGATCGAACCAGAGCTCCCCCGCGGCCACCGCCCGGATGGCGCGGACGAGCACGTCCGCCGGCGCGTCCTTGTGCACGAAGCCCCGGGCGCCGGCGTGGAGGGCGGCCTCCTGGCGGCTCTCGTCCCGCAGCGCAGTGAGGATGAGCACGCGTGCGCCGGGCGCCGTGGCGAGGATGCGCGGGAGCCACTCGAGGCCGTCCTCGTCGCCGAGATCGAGGTCGAGGAGCACCACCTCCGGCGCGAGCTGGCCCAGCTCGCGGAGCGCGCCGCTGGCGCTCTGCGCGGCGCCCACGACGCGCACGCCCCCGGCCGCCTCGACGAGCATGCCAATGCCCTCGCGCACGACGGGGTGGTCCTCGACGATGAAGAGCGTCGTCGAGCTCCCCGGCCCCGCGGGAGGATCCGCCGTCACAGCGGGACCTCCACGCGGATCTCGGTGGTCCCCTGGCCCGGGCGCTGGATGCTGAGGTTGCCTCCCAGCGAGGCCGCCCGCTCCGCCAGCGAGCGCGGGAAGAACGAGGCCGGCTCGGCCGGAGCCCCGTCGTTGGCGACGGTGAGGCGCAGCCGGCCGTCCGTCGCCTCGATGGCCACCTCCGCGCGCGCCGCCGCCGTGTGACGCCGCACGTTCGAGAGCGCCTCGGCGATCATCTGGAACACCTCGGTGGCGATGCGATCGCTGACGGGGGCGCCCGCAGTCGTGATCTCGACGCGGATGCCGGTCGACTCCGTGAAGCGCCGGCAGAAGCGGCGCAGCGCCGCCTCGAGCGGCGTCGGCTCCCCGCCGCCGTGGGCGCGCAGGTCGCGGACGTACCCCCGCAGCGTCTGGATCTCGCCGTCGG
>DATDDC010000809.1:0-3889 GCA_036523995.1 Anaeromyxobacter sp. | reverse complement strand
GGCGTTCGAGGGCGCGCCCTTCGCGGCCCTCCTCTGCGACGCCGACCTCGCCGTGCTCGCCTGGAACGGCACGGCCGAGCGGATGTTCGGGTACCTGGCCGCCGACGCGGTGGGGCGCGAGGTGGTGGACCTGCTCTTCTCCCCGCCGGACCGGGCGACCACGCGCGCCGATCTGCGCGCCGTCCTCGATCGCGGCGAGATCGATCAGTCGCTCCGCCTCGCCGCCACGAGCTCCGGCGAGGCGCGGCTCGACGAGTGGACCCTCGTGCCGCTCCGCGAGCGCGGCGGGAAGCTCGCGGGCGCTGCGGCGTTCGTGCGCGAGCCGTTCGCCTCCGCCGATCGCTACGCGCTGGCCACGCTCGCCACCGGCGACGGCGTCTTCGACTGGGACCTCGAGCGCGACCGCCTCTGGCTCTCCGACGCGTGGCTCGCGCTCGTCGGCGCGGACGCCCCGGCCGGCTCTCCGGCCGACTGGCTCGACCGCGTGCACCCCGCGGATCGCGACGCGGTGACGGCCGCGCTCCGCGCCCACCTCGACGGCCAGACGCCGAGGTTCGAGAGCGAGCATCGCCTACGCGACAGGGCGGGCGGCTGGACCTGGGTGCTCGCGCGCGGGCGCGCCAGCCGCGACCCGGCCGGGAAGCCCGTCCGCTTCGCCGGGACCGCCACCGACGTGAACGAGCGCCGCGCCGCCGCCGAGCGCGCCCTGAACGACGCGCTGCACGATCCGCTCACGCGCCTGCCGAACCGCGCCCTGTTCCTCGACCTCGTGAAGCGCACGTTCGCGCGGACGCGGCGCCGCGAGGACCAGTCCTTCGCCGTCGTGTTCCTCGACCTCGATCGCTTCAAGGCGGTGAACGACAGCCTCGGCCACGCCGCGGGGGACGAGCTGCTCGTGCAGTTCGCGGGCCGCCTGCAGACGTGCCTGCGCGAGGGCGACACCCTGGCCCGGCAGGGCGGCGACGAGTTCACGATCCTGCTCGACGACCTCAAGGGCCCCTCCGACGCCCAGATCGTGGCGGATCGGATCCAGGGCGCCACCGCCGAGCCGTTCCACGTCGGCGGCAGCGAGGTGGTCTCGACCGCCAGCATCGGCATCGCCATCTGGGCCCCCACCTACGCGCGCCCGGAGGAGCTCCTCCACGACGCCGACACCGCCATGTACCGGGCCAAGGCCCAGGGCCGCGCCAGGACGGTCGTCTTCGACGCGGCCATGCGCGAGCGCGCGCCGCAGCTCCTCGATCTCGAGGCCGACCTGCGCCGCGCCCTCCTCCGCCACGAGTTCCGCGTCTACTACCTGCCGGTCGTGGCCGTGCCGACGGGGCGCATCCAGGGCCTCGAGGCGCTCATCCGCTGGGCCCACCCGCAGCGCGGCCTCGTCTCGCCGGAGCAGTTCGTGCCCTTCGCCGAGGAGACGGGGCTCATCGTGCCGATCGGGAGCTGGCTCCTGCGCCAGGCCGGGCGGGACTACCAGGGGTGCCGCCGCGCCGCCGGCGGCGCGGGCAGGCTCACGCTCCACGTGAACGTCTCCCCGAAGCAGCTCCACGGCGGGGCGCTCCTCGAGCAGCTCGATGGGCTCTTCCACGAGGCCCAGCTCGAGCCCAGGGACCTCGCGGTGGAGGTCACCGAGGACACGCTCGAGCAGAGCGAGGACACCGCCGCGCGCCTGGCGCAGATCCGCGACCGCGGCGTGCAGCTCTGCATGGACGACTTCGGCAGCGGCCACGCCTCGCTGTCGGCGCTGCACCGCCTGCAGCTCGACACGCTCAAGATCGATCGGTCGCTCTTCACCGGCGGGTCGCCCCGCGGCAAGTCGCCGGAGCTCATCCAGACGATCGTCTCCCTCTCGCGCGCGCTCGGGAAGCCGGTCGTCGCCGAGGGCGTCGAGACGGCGGAGCAGCTCGGCTTCCTGCGCGAGCTCGGCTGCTCCGCGGCGCAGGGGTTCTACTTCTCGCCTCCGGTGGACAGCGCCGCGGCGCGCTCCCTCCTCGAGCGGGCGCCGACCTGGTGAGCGGGCGCTCGCCCGGCGGCCCGGTCGCCCGGGCGGGTGGCCGGCGCCCGGCAGCGCGAAAGATCGCGCGCGGCGATTGGGGGATCGGGCGTCTCGTGTGTGAGAATCACGAGCGCCAAGATTCCCGAGCCGGGTGGCCCGACTCGCGCCGTGCCGGAAGCTCCATCCATGAAGTCGTTTCGCAAGGTCCTCATCCAGAACACCGCCCAGCGCGTCGCCATCGTGAACCTCACGGCGGACGTGGACACCGCGGTGAAGGAGAGCGGCATCCAGCAGGGCCTCTGCCTCGTGAACGCGATGTACGTCACCTCCTCGGTGTTCGTCACCGAGCAGGAGCCGTGGCTGCACGAGGACATGGCCCGGTGGCTGGAGCGGCTCGCGCCCTACAGCCGTGGGATCGAGACGTACATGCACAACGGGACGGGAGAGGACAACGGCGACGCCCATCTGAAGCGTCAGGTGATGGGGCGCGAGGTCACCCTCGCCGTCACCGACGGCCGCCTCGACCTCGGTCCCTGGGAGCAGGTCATCTACGGCGAGTTCGACGGTCGCCGCGAGAAGAGGGTGCTCGTCAAGATCATCGGCGAGTGAAGCCCGCGCCCGCCGGGGGCGCTCCCGGCGGCGGCCGCGCCCTCACTTCTTCTCGATGACGCCGCAGGCGACGCGCGGCCCCGAGTTGCCGGCGGGATCGGTCCTCTCGTCGTCCGCGTCGGCGTGGATGACGAGGGCGGTCCCGTCCGGGCCGAAGAGCGAGCCCTCGCCTTCACCCAGGGTCGCACCCTTCGCGGTGAACGTGCCCTTCCCCTTGCCGTCCTTCCCCACGGTGAGGTTCGGCATGTCGCCGGCGTGGGCGCCCTCGGGATTGTGGAGGCCGTGCTTCTTGCCGGCGGGGTTGAAATGGCCGCCGGCGGTCGCGAAGCCGGGGGGCTCGCACCTCCCCGCGGCGTGGATGTGGATGCCGTGCTTCCCCGGCGAGAGGTTCGCCACCTGGACCTGCACCTGCACGCCGCCCTTCGTCGGCGTGAACGTGGCGGTCCCGACGTCCTTGCCCTCGGCGTTCTGGAGCGCCGCCTTGCCGGACGGGCCTGCGGCGCCGGCCGCGAGGGGGATGCCGGCGAGGAGGGAGAGGGCGAGAGCTCGAGCGGACATGGCGACCTCCGGTGAAGCCGAGCGCCGCGCCTGCAGGGTCGCGGCGCGGATCGCGCCGGAACGGTACAGCGGGAGGCCGCGCCGGGCGCGGTCCGGACGGGTTCGCCCCACCGGCGCCCGCGGCCCGAGCTAGTGCCCCGACCCAGGCATGATGCCTACTGCGAGCGCCGATCCTCTCGCTGCGGCGGGCGGCCTCGTCGGTGCGCTGCTCCACGTAGCGCTGCTACGCCTGCGCTGCTCCCTCCTCGGGCGCCCGCCTCGCTTCGGTCTCGGCGCTCTCGTCACGTCACCATGCCTGGGTCGGGGCACTAGGGCGGAGCGGGCGAGCCCTTCGGCGCCTCGGCCCACCAGAAGCCGCGCAGATCGCCCAGCGCGTAGCCGAGCGCGCGATCCTCGGGATAGGAGCGGGCGAGCCACGCGCGGGTTCCCGCCGAGAGGTCCTCGCGCCGCGCATGGCAACCGAGGCAGCGGCGGCGGATCTCGATGGGCCGGAGGAGCCCGACGCGGTCGCCGAGGTCGAACGCGGCGGGCCGGACGTCCGCGGCCTTCCTGCCGTCGGTGCCCTCGACGTAGGCGCGTGCCCAGGCGGGCGGCGCGTTGTCGGGGTTTCGCAGGCGCGCGCTCGTGCGCCCCACCTCGACGCCGGCGACGGGCTCCGCGCCCTCGCAGCGGGATGCGTTCGCGTCGGGGTCGCCCTCGCCGAAGCGCCGCTCCGCAGCGCAGGCGGCG
>DATDDC010000808.1:0-4525 GCA_036523995.1 Anaeromyxobacter sp. | reverse complement strand
TGCTACCTGGGCTTGAGCCCCTTCTCGGCGAAGTACCTCGTCGCGCCGGGATGGAAGGGGATGGGCGAGCCCACCTCGTACTGCTTCGCGAGGTCGAGGTTCTGGGCCTCCGAGTGCACCGCGGCGAGGTCCGGCTTGTGCTCGAAGGTCGCCTTCACGATGTCGTGGACGAGCTTCTCGTCCATCTTCTCGTGGACGATGAGCAGGTTCCACACGTCGGCCACGCTCACGTCCTTCTCCTGGCCCGGGTAGGACTTGGCCGGGATCGTCCCCTTCACGTAGAGCGTCCCGTACTTCTTCACCAGGTTCGGGATGGCGTCGGCGTGGTCGAGGAGCCTGATCTTGAAGCCGGGCGTGGCGGCGAGGTCGGTGAGGGCGGCGGTGGGGACGCCGCCGGACCAGAAGAAAGCGTCGATCTTCCGGTCCTTGATGGCGTTCACGGACTCCGCCACGGAGAGCTTCTCGCGCTTCACGTCCTTGTCCGGATTGATCCCGTACGCTTCGAGGATGCGGAGCGCGATGATCTCGGTGCCGCTGCCCGGGGCGCCCGTGGCGATGCGGCGGCCCTTCAGGTCCTGCATCTTCTCGATCCCGGTGCCCTCCACCGTGACCCACTGGCTCTTGTTCGCGTAGAGCACGGCGATGGCGCGGATCGGCACCTTCTCCTTGAACTTGGCCACGCCGTTGTAGCCGTCGGCCGCGGTGTCGGCGAGGACGAAGGCGACGTCGACCTTGCCGGCGCCGACGAGCTTCACGTTGTCCACCGAGGCGCTCGTCACCTCGGCGGTGGCCTGCACGCCCGGGAGCGCCTTCGTGAGCACGTTCGCGAGCCCGCCGCCGAGCGGATAGTAGACGCCGCCGGTGCCGCCCGTGGCGATGGAGAGTCGCGTCTCGGCGAGCGCAGACCCGGCGGCGAGGACGAACGCGATCGCGAGAAGAGGGGTCTTTTTCATTGGCCCAGTCAATCACGGCCGCGCCGCGAAGGCGCGTGCCCGGACGGGGTCAATCACGTCGAGTGACGGCTAGATCGCCACCTTGGGGAGGAGCGCGAGGGACTCCTTCACCTTCTCCGCCGGGTACTCGAAGTCCTCCAGCTTCCCCGCGAAGTACGCGTCGTAGGCCGCCATGTCCACGTGGCCGTGGCCGGAGAGGTTGAAGAGGACGACCTTCTCCTTCCCCTCCTGCTTCGCCTGGAGCGCCTCGTCGATGGCGCCGCGGATGGCGTGCGAGGACTCCGGCGCCGGGATGATGAGCTCGGTCCGCGCGAACTGGACCGCCGCCTCGAAGCAGGCGAGCTGCGGCACCGCCTTGGCCTCGACGATCCCTGCGTTCACGAGCTGGGACACGAGCGGCGAGGCCCCGTGGTAGCGGAGCCCGCCGGCGTGAATGCCGGGAGGCATGAAGTCGTGACCGAGCGTGTACATCTTGGCGATGGGGGCCATCTTGGCGGTGTCGCCGTAGTCGAAGGTGTAGACGCCCTTCGTGAGCGTGGGGCAGGAGGTCGGCTCCACCGCCAGGACGCGCACCTTCTTCCCTCCCGCCTTGTCGGCGACGAAGGGGAAGGCGAGCCCGGAGAAGTTCGAGCCGCCGCCGTGGCAGCCGATGACGACGTCCGGGTAGTCGCCGGCGAGCCTCATCTGCTCCTTGGCCTCGAGGCCGATCACCGTCTGGTGCATGCAGACGTGGTTCAGGACCGAGCCGAGCGAGTAGCGGGTGTCCTCGTGGGTGGCGGCGTCCTCGACCGCCTCGGAGATGGCGATGCCGAGCGAGCCGGGGCTCTTCGGGTCCTTGGCGAGGATGGAGCGCCCGGCGTTGGTCTTGTCCGAGGGCGACGGGATCACGTTCGCGCCCCAGAGCTGCATCATCGACTTCCGGTACGGCTTCTGCTCGAACGACACCTTCACCATGTACACGGTGCACTCGAGGCCGAAGATGCTGGCCGCCATGGCCATGGCCGAGCCCCACTGCCCGGCCCCGGTCTCCGTGGCGATGCGCTTCGTCCCGAAGATCTTGTTGTAGTAGGCCTGCGGCACCGCGGTGTTGGGCTTGTGCGAGCCGGCCGGCGAGACGCCCTCGTACTTGTAGTAGATGTGGGCCGGCGTCTTCAGGGCGGCCTCGAGCCGCCGCGCGCGGTAGAGCGGCGAGGGCCGCCACATCCGGTAGGCCTCGCGCACCTCGTCCGGGATCTTCACCCAGCGCTCGCCCGAGACCTCCTGCTCGATGAGGCCCATGGGGAAGAGCGGCAGGAGGTCCTGCGGCGTGACGGGCTTGCCGGTGGCGGGGTGCAGCACCGGGGCCGGCGGAGCGGGCAGGTCGGGGATGATGTTGTACCAGTGCGTCGGGATCTGGTTCTCGCCCAGCAGGAACTTCGTGTCCATGCGCGGCCTCGTCGCCCGTCGGGGAAGCCTGGATTAGCGCAAACCGGTCGGGGCCGCGTCAAGCGCCGTCACCTCGCGCCCACGTGCACGGCCTGCCCGGTGATGACCGGGCTCCGCGCCAGGAGCACGGCCACGTCCGCCACCTCGTCCGGGAGCGCGGCACGGCCGAGGGGGATCTGCTCGAGGATGAGGGCACGCGCGTCCGCCTCGGTGCGGCCGGTGCGGAGCACGATGTCCTCGATCACCTCGTCCATCATGCGCGTCTCGGTCCAGGACGGGCAGATGGCGTTCGCCGTGACGCCCTTCCTGGCGGCCTCCAGGGCGAGGGAGCGCGTGAAGCCGAGGAGCCCGTGCTTCGCGGCGGCATAGGCGGAGCCGCGCTTGGCGCCGACCTCGGCGTTGACCGAGGCGACGTTGATGACGCGCCCCCAGTGCCGCTCGTACATGCCCGGCAGGAACGCGCGGGTGAGGAGGAACGGCGCGGTGAGGTCGACGGCCAGGATCGCGTCCCAGGTGGCGTCGTCCATCTCCTGGACGGTCGCGAGGCCGAGGATCCCCGCGTTGTTCACGAGGATGTCGACCGACCCGAGCGCCGCCGCGACCGCCCGGGGCGCCTTCGCCACCTGCGCGCGGTCGGAGACGTCGAGCGGAAAGAAGAACGTCCTCCGCCCGAGCGCCTTGACCTCGGCGGCGACCGCCTCGATCTCCGGCACCGTCCGCGCCGCGATCGCGACGTGTGCGCCTGAGCGTGCCAGCCCCAGGGCGATGCAACGGCCGATGCCGCGGCCTCCTCCCGTGACGAGCGCGACCCTTCCTTCGATCGACTCCATCTCGGCCTCTCCGGGGCCCGACTGTAGCCCATCCCCGACGCGCCGCCCACGTTCGCCCACGGGGCCTGTGAGACCCGCGGCAGGTGTCATGGACTCATGGTGCAAATGTCACACTGCCCCTCGACTCCGGGATGCCGCACAATGAGGGCGCATGACCAGCGAGCGACGGGCGCACCCCCGATTTCCGCTGATCCTCGCCGTGCAGTACTCCGGCGCGGAGAGCGTGCTCGACTACACCGAGAACCTCTCGGCGGGTGGCCTCTTCATCCGCACGGAGCGCGAGTTCGAAAAGGGTGAGCGCGTGACGCTCGTCGTCTCGTTCCCGCAGTTCCTCGAGCCGGTGGAGCTGCAGGTCGAGGTGGTGCGCCGGCGCGCCGCCAGCCCGGGGGCGCCGGCCGGCGTCGCCGTCTGCGTCCCGCCCGACCGCGTGGCCGATCGGGAGAAGCTCAACGAGATCGCGCAGCGGATCGGCGCGCCGCACGAGAACGATCCGGCGTTCCGCGTGCTCCTCGTCGACGACAACGCCCTCGTCGCGTCGATGTACACCGCGGCGCTCCGCAGGCTCTCCGAGACCGACGGCTTCCCGGGGCTGGGGGTCGAGGTGGCGGGCGACGGCGGCGCCGCGTTCGATCGGCTGCTGCGGCCGCCGCCCGTCGACGTGCTCGTCACGGACATCTTCATGCCGGTGCTCTCCGGGATCTCGCTCATCGAGAAGATCCGGTCCGAGCCGACGCTCGCGAACCTGCCGGTGGTGGTCATCACCTCCGGCGGCGAGCCCGAGCGAGAGAAGCTCGCCCAGCTCGGCGTCGCGCTCTTCCTCCGGAAGCCGGTGAGCTACCAGGACGTCGCCGGCGCCATCCACACGCTCGTGGGCACCCGAAGCGGTGCGCGGGCGAGCGCACCGCTCACGGCCGAGAGTGGCACCCCCGGTGGGGAGAAGGCCCGCGAGGGGTTGACGGACGCCGACGATGTGCGCATGAATCCGTCAAACGCAAGACCGGCCTCCCGCCGGTGAACCGAGGAGCGGTCGCGCCCGGTGCGTATTCAGGGTCCGCCAGCCGAGCGGACCCTTTCTTTTCCACGCGAAGAGGACGAACGCCGGAACCGCCAGCGCGGCGGCGTAGCCGTACGGGCCGACGCCGGGCACGGCCAGCGCGAGGTCGCTCCCTCCGTGAAGCATCGCCGCTGCGGCGAGCGCGGCCGGGAACGCGAGCGCGCGCCGCCCCGGCCGGCCCGGCGAGGGCGAAGGCGTCGTAGGCCGCGACGGAGAGGCCGAAGGCGGCCGCGCCCCCGAGGAGCGCGCGCATCGTGAACGCG
>DATDDC010000807.1:0-12115 GCA_036523995.1 Anaeromyxobacter sp. | reverse complement strand
AAGGTCATCGTCGCGCTCGCGGCGCATCGCCCCGTGTACGTCACCCTGAACGCTCCGTCCTACCACGCGAGCGCCATCCCGCTCCTCGTCGACTTCGGGCGCCGCCTGCTCGAGGAGATCGGCGCGCGCGCCCTCATCGTCGCCGAGACGGAGCTGCTCCTCGCGCTCGCCGAGGCCGGCCTCGCAGGACGCGTCCACGTCTCGAGCCTCGCCACCTGCCGCAACCGCGGCGCCGTGCGCTTCTACCGCGATCTGGGCGTGTCCCGGATCATCCTCCCCCGCCACCTGACGCTGCGCGAGATCGAGGCGATCCGCGTGGACGGCGTGGAGCTCGAGGCGTTCGTGCTGAACGACGGGTGCGTCTTCGAGGAGGGCCTGTGCGCCACCACGCACGCGCTCGGCACCTTCTGCCTCGCGGACGGGGAGTCGCCGCCGCGCGCGCCTTCGCTGCCGGTCGTGGAGGAGCCCCGGGAGAGCGGCGCCATCCCGGGCGAGGCCCTCGAGCGCTACGCCTTCTGGAAGTGGACGCTCGACAACTGCGGGTGCAGCACGAGCCGCGGGTTCCCGCTCGGCCCGTGCGGCCTCTGCGCGATGCCTCGCCTCGCCGCCGCGGGGGTCGCGAGCCTCAAGGTCGTCGGGCGGGAGGCGTCGCTCGAGCGCAAGGAGGCCTCGGTCCGGCTCGTGGCGCACGCGCTCCGCCTCGCCGACGCCGGCGGCGGGCGCGAGGTCCTGCGCGAGGCGGCGATCGCGCTGCGCGGCGCGCGAGGCCTCTGCGAGGGCGCGCGGCTCTGCTACTACCCGGACGTCTGGGAATCGTCGCCGCGTCGAGGGCGGCGCGCATGCTGATGCCGAGCGATCTCCGCCCTTACCTGAAACACCTCGCGAGCCGCCGGCGTGCGCTCGCGGTCCTGTTCGCGCTCGGCCTCCTCGCCTCGGCCGCGGCGCTGGCGAATCCGCTCCTGGGCAAGGCGTTCATCGACGCCGTGGCGTCGCGCCGCGACTTCGCGACCGTTCCTCGCGTCGCGTTCGCGCTCGTGGCGCTGGCGCTCGCCGACCTCCTCCTCGGCGCGGTCTCGAGGTGGATCCACGCCCGTCTGTCGGCCGGCGTCCTGGCCGACCTCCGCGCCGAGCTCTTCGCGAGCTGCCTGCGCGCGCCGCTCGAGCGGATCGAGGTTCTCCGCCACGGGGACCTCCTCACGCGCTTCGGCAGCGACCTGCCGCGCATCGAGGTCCTGCTCGTGGACGGCCTCCTGGGCGCGGCGCAGAACGTGCTGTTCCTCGCCGTCGCGGCGGCGATCCTCGTGCGTCTGTCGCCTGCGCTGGCGCTGTGGAGCTTCGCTGGCGTCGGTCTGGCGCTCGCCGCGGCAGCGGCGTTTCGCGGGCCCGTGCAGGCGAAGGCCGCCGAGGTGCGGGGTGCCATGGTCGACCTCTCCCACTTCCTCTCGGAGCGCCTGGCCGCGCTGCGGCCGATCCGGTTCCATCGGACGGAGGACGAGGAGCGGGAGAGGCTCTCCATCGAGAGCGGGCAGTGGTCGAGGGCGGTCGTCGGCTACCAGATGCTCGACTCGGCAGTGTCCGGGGCGCCCGGGCTCCTGCTGACGCTCGCGCTCGCCTGGATCTACCTGCTCGGCGGGCGTCTCCTCGAGGGCGGACAGATCACGCTCGGTACGTTCGTCGCGTTCGTCCTCTACCAGGGCAGGCTCTTCACCCCCGCTCACGCGATCCTCGGGCTCGTGCGCAATCTCCAGGAGTCGCGCGTGAGCCTCGACCGCGTGGCGCAGGTGCTCGCCGCGGCGAGCCATCGGCCCGTCTCCGCGGGCGAGGGGAGGGTCGGGGAGCGGGGCGAGATCGTCTACGACGGCGTCACCTTCGCGCACCCCGGGAAGCCCGCGGTGTTGCGCGAGGTGAGCCTGCGCGTGCGCCGCGGCGAGAGGATCGCGATCTTCGGTGCCTCCGGGGCGGGAAAATCGACGCTCGTGCAGCTCCTCTTCGGCCTGCGCTCGCCGCAATCCGGCGCGATCCGTGTGGACGGGTTGCCGCCGGAGGCGCTCCGCGCCGGGGGCCGGGGCGGCGTGCTGGGGTACGCCGGGGCCGAGCCTTTCCTGCTCCACGCGACCGTCGAGGAGAACCTGCGCTACGGCAACCCGCGCGCGACGCCCGAGGCCCTCGCCCGCGCCGTCCGCCTCGCCGAGGCCGACGCCTTCATCGACGCGCTTCCCGAGAGGTCACGGACCGTCATCGGCGGGAGGGGGCTCTCGCTCTCGGACGGCCAGCGGCAGCGCATCGGGCTGGCGCGGCTCTTCCTCCGCGATCCGGAGGTCCTCGTCCTCGACGAGGCCTTCTCGGCCCTCGATCTCGAGACCGAGGCGCGCGTGCGTCGGAACCTCTGGCAGTCCTTCCCCGATCGCACCGTCATCGCCATCTCGCACCGGCCGGTGGGGCTCGACGAATTCGACCGCGTCCTCCTCCTGCGCGACGGGCGGCTCTCGCTCGTGGACCCGCGGAGCCTCGAGGCGCTGCTCACGAAGTGTCCTCCCTCTCCCCGCTCGCCGGGAGAGGGATGGGGAGAGGGGCAGGGCCACGGCGGGGCCCGCGGATCCGGTGGCGGCGGACGCCTCGAGGGTGGCTCGCCGTGACCACGCCGCGGGTCGGCATCGTCGACACGGGCGTGAACCCCTGGCACTCGCACGTCGGCGGCCGTGTGGATGGGTGCCGCCTCTTCCTGGACGGCCGCGGGCGCATCCGAGAGGACGGCGACTTCCGGGACCCCGTGGGGCACGGTACCGCGGTGGCGGCCCTCGTCCGCGAGGGCCTCCCTGCCGCCGAGCTGTTCGTGGTCCGAGTCTTCGACGGCGCAAGAGCGACCTACCCGTCGCTCGTGGCGCGCGCGATCCTGCGCGCGGCGGCGGCCGGGTGCGACGCGATCAACCTGAGCCTGTCGGTCGAGCGCGGGCCGGCGTCCGAGCTCGTGGCCGCCGCTTGCGAGGCCGCGCTCGAGGCCGGGTGCCTGCTCGTCGCGTCCGATGGCGCGACGAGGTCGCTCCCGGCGGCGTTGCCGGGCGTCGTCTCCGCGGTGGCCGACGACCGCCTCGCGTTCGGGGAGGTGCGGGAGGTGGGCCCTCGGCGTTTTGCCGCCCCCGGGAGGCCGCGCGATCTGCGGGGCCTTCCGCGCGAGGCGAACCTGTGGGGCTCCTCGTTCGCGTGCGCACGCGTCACGGCCCACCTGTGCCTCGCGCCCGAGCTGAAGCGCTCGCGCGACGTCAGCGGATGCCGTGCTTCTTGAGCTTGCGGTAGAAGCTGCTCCGCGAGATCCCGAGCGCCCTCGCGGCCTCGACGGCGCCCCCGCCGACCCGGTTCAAGGTCTCCACGATGTGCTGGCGCTCCACCGCGTCGAGGTCCTGGGCCGGGCTCGGCGGCGGCGCTCGGAGCGGGGGCGCGCCTGCCGCGACAGGCTGCGCGGACTCGGCGATCTCGGGCGGCAAGTGCCGGAGGGCGACGAGCTCCCCCTCGACGGTGTTGTACAGGTACTCGACGCAGTTGCGCAGCTCGCGCACGTTGCCCGGCCAGTCGTAGGCGACGAGCCGCGCGCGGGCCTCGTCGGTGAGCACCTTCATGCCCGTCCCGAGCTCCGCGGCGAAGGCGGCGAGGAACGCGTCGAGGAGCGCCGGGACGTCGTCGCGCAGCTCGCGCAGCGGCGGGATGGTCAGGCGCAGCACGTTGAGGCGGTAGAAGAGGTCCTTGCGGAAGCGCCCCGCGAGCACCTCCTCGCCGAGGCTGCGGTTGCCGGCGGCCACGATGCGGACGTCGACGGCGATCTCGCGCTTTCCGTTGAGCCGCGAGACGCGCTTCGTCTCCACCGCTCGCAGGATCTTGGCCTGCACCGATAGCGGCATCGAGTCGACCTCGTCGAGGAAGAGCGTCCCCTCGTGCGCCAGCTCGAACTTGCCGGGCTGCCCCTCGGCGCGCGCTCCGGTGAACGCGCCGCGCTCGTAGCCGAACAGCTCGCTCTCCGCCAGCTCGACCGGGATGGCGGCGCAGTTCACCGCGACGAACAGGCCGGCCGCGCGCCGGCCCTCGTTGTGGATGGCGCGCGCCAGGAGCTCTTTCCCCGTCCCGGTCTCGCCCTGGACGAGGACGTTCGCGTCCTTCAGGCTGTACGAGCGCGCGAGGCGGACCACCTCGGCGAGCCGCGGCGAGCGCCCGACGACCTGCGCGAAGTTCGCGCGGGAGGCGTCGAGCGGCGCGATGACCGCGGATCGCGGGCGGTCGGCGAGCTCGCACGGCAGCATGGCGATGCCCGCCGGGACGACGCGCGCCTCGACCCGACGCGGCGCCGCCGGCCCGAGCTGTCCTAGCCTGCGGAGCGACAGCTCCGTCCGGATCGCATCGGTGAGCGAGATGACGAGCTGCAGGAGGTCCTTCCGAACGCGGGGCGAGACGTCGTTCCGGTCGAAGAACTTCGTGATGTCGATGCAGCCGATCGGCGTGCGCTCCTCGTCGAGGATGGGCGCGGCGACGCAGAACGCCGTGTGGTAGAGCCGCGAGTAATGCTCATCGGCCGTCACCATGACGGGCTCGCGCGTGACGAGCGCCAGGCCCGGTGCGTTCGTGCCGAGCACCGCCTCGCTGCAGGTCGAGCCCTCGCGGATCGAGACGTGGTCGAATCGCCGGAGCGTCTCGGCGGCGCCGATCCGCGAGAGCAGGTATCCCTCGCCGTCGCACACGAAGGAGACGGCGCCGAGCTGGTCGAAGATGCCGGCGAACCTCCCGGTGAAGTGCTGGAACAGCTCGACGATGTCGCCGCGCGCCTCGAGGCGCGCGCGGTACGCGCGGTCCTCGAGCGGCGTCGGCACGTTCCTCTCGTACGGGTTCAACCCGGCGGCGCGCGATCGCTGCCAGGAACCCAGGATCGCAGCGTCGAAGCCGCGCGCTAGACCTGTTTCGAGGTACTCGGAGATGACGAGCATTTGATCCCCATCAATTCTGAGGGAGCCCGAATCTGTGGCAGATTGTCACATGTGCGGGAGCATTTCCAAGAGCAGCCTCGTCCGTCGTCGAGCGGAGCGGTTTCCAACCTGTTCGAGGAAGTGGACGCGCCGACGAGCTGGCTGCCGTGCCCTCGCAAGTTCAGTTGAAGCTCATGATGCAGTTGCTATATGCGAGGCGCGATGCAGAGCGCGGCGCGGCACATGAGCGGCCATTGCACGCTGTCGCGGTCGTAGTAGTCGGAACCCTGCGACGGCTTCGGGTGCGTGATGCGGTTCACCGCGTCGCGCGCGGCGCCACCGGCGAGGCGGAGGCGGCCGGCCCCGCGAGTTGGTCGGCCCTTCGCCGTTCGGTGAAGCGGCGCCCGCGGGCGCCCGCGCGTGCGCTCAAGACGATCGGCGCCCCACCCTGGACGTCCGGCGCGGGCCGCCGGCGCGGCGCTTGGTCTTGCCCGTCCCCGCCGGCGTGGGCTTCCTCGTAGGCCATGGCATCCTCCGATCACGAGTCGACCGTACCGGGTCGCCTCCGTCGCCGCCGAGAGCGGGGACCGCTCTTCCCGACGACGCCGTACGCGCGGAGCTTCCGCCACAGCGTGTTCGTGCCGATCCCCAGCGTCTTCGCCGTCTGCTTGCGCCCGCCGCCGTGGTGCGTGAGCGTGCGCAGGATGTGGCGCCGCTCGAGCTCGGCGAGCGGCAGGAGGGCCTCGTCCGCCGGCGGGAGCTCTCCGCCGGCCAGGATCTCGGGCGGAAGGTCGCCCTCCTCGATGCGCGGCTTCCCTTCGGCCAGGACCACGGCGCGCTCCATCGCGTGCTCGAGCTCCCGCACGTTGCCGGGCCACGGGTACTCGAGGAGCCGGTCGAGCGCTCGCGCCGAGAGCGAGCATGGGCCGCAGTGGTACGTGTCGCAGTTGCGGCGCACGAAGGCGTGGGCGAGCGGCAGCACGTCCTCGCGGCGGTCGCGGAGCCGAGGCACCTCGATGCTCACGACCTTCAGGCGGTAGTAGAGATCCTTCCGGAACTCGCGCGCCCGGACCATCTCGCCGAGATCGCGGTTCGTGGCGGCGACGACCCGCACGTCGACCCGGCGGCTCCTCGACGAGCCGACGGGCCTCACCTCGCGATCCTGCAGGACGCGCAGGAGCTTCACCTGGACGGAGAGCGGGATCTCTCCGACCTCGTCCAGGAGCAGCGTGCCGGCGGCCGCCGCCTCGAAGAGCCCCTGGTGATCCCGGTCGGCGCCGGTGAAGGCTCCCTTCACGTGCCCGAAGAGCTCGCTCTCGAGCAGGCTCTCCGGGAGGGCCCCGCAGTTCACGGGGACGAACGGTCCGCCGGCCCGCGGCGAGAGGGCGTGGATCTGGCGCGCGATCCGCTCCTTGCCCGAGCCGCTCTCGCCCGTGAGCAGCACGGGGGCGTTCACCGCCGCCACCCGCTCGGCGAGGTCGAGGACCCGGCGCATGGCGGCGCTCCTCGCCACGATCTCGTCGGCCCGGACCACGCCCTCCGGCGGCATCCTGGAGGCATATTCCAGAATGGCATCTCGTGCATTCCATTCTGGCATTCGAACCGCCGCGCGGGGTCCCTCGTCGGGCGCGCACCGCCGCGTCGCGCAAGGGGAATCCGCGCCTCGGGCGAGTGGCCCGGTCCTTGGAAGGAAACCCACCCGGGAAGCGCCGCGAAAGGAACGTCCTCGCCCCGATCCTCTTCGGCTGATCACGCATGGAGCACCGCATGAGAGCCCTCCGAACCCACCTCGCCGCCGCGATGATGGCGCGGCCGGCCCGGCGGCCTTCCCGATCGCGCATACGAGGGCAGGCGGCTACCAGTCCAGCCTTCCCGCGGAGAGCGGTTCGTGAGGGGCCCCGATGAGCTCCTGCTGCTCGGGTGAGAGCTGCGACGGGCCCCGTGCCGCGGCGGCGGAGGAGACCGCCTGCCCGCGCTGTGGCGCGGTCGGCAGGGTCGTCGAGGACGAGACCATCCGCTCGATCCTGAAGCCGGGCCATGCCGAGAGGCTGCTCTCGGTGGAGCGCCGCTTCTGCAGGACGCCGAGCTGCGCCGTCCTCTATTACGGCTCCGATGGGCGCGTGGCCGAGAAGGGCGCGGCCTCGGTTCGAGTCGGGGTGAAGGAGACCGAGGACCCCATCCCGCTCTGCTACTGCTTCGGCTTCACGCGCGCGCACGTGCGGCGGGAGGTGGCGGAGACGGGCGACAGCGCCATCCCGGACCGGATCGACGCGGAGATCCGCGCCGGGCGCTGCGCCTGCGAGCGGAAGAACCCGTCGGGAGCATGCTGCCTCGGCGAGGTGAGGAAGGCCGTCCAGGAGGCGAAGGCAGCGCGCTCCGCCGTTCCGACCTGATGCGACGGAGCGCCCCGCCGGAGGCTGCCGCGGGCCTCGTGGAAGATTACGGCCGGCCACCCTGCGCCCGGCGGGGGGTTCGCCTCTGTAATGTCCGCCCTCCGAGATGGACCATCACGTGGAGGGAAAGTGGCGGTCCTGCGCGAAGCCGGAGAACATCGAGCGCCTCGGGATGCGGAGCGCGACCAAGACGGCCGGTGACGTCGCCGGAGCGCCCGTCGCGGGCCTGGACGACTCCGAGCTCGTCCGGCGCGTCCGGGCGGGAGACCGCACCGCCTTCACTGGCCTCGTCCGTCGCCACGGGGGAGCGCTGCTGCGGCTCGCGCGCGTCTTCGTCCACGACGAGGCCGTCGCCGAGGAGGTCGTCCAGGACGCGTGGATGGCGGTGCTCGAGGGTCTCGACGGCTTCGAGGGACGCTCCTCCTTCAAGACCTGGCTCTACCGGATCCTCGCCAACCGGGCGCGAACCCGGGCGACCCGCGAGGGACGGACCGTCCCGTTCTCCGCGCTGGCGGGCGTGGACGACGGCGCCCCCGCCCTCGATCCCGAGCGGTTCGACGACGCCGGCGCGTGGCGCGATCCGCCCGTGGGCTGGACGGACGAGACGCCGGAGCGGCTCGCGCTCGCCGCCGAGACCCGCGCGGTCATGGAGTCGGCCGTCGCGGCGCTTCCGCCGGCCCAGCGCGCGGTCCTCGTCCTGCGCGACGAGGATGGCCTCGAGGCGGAGGAGATCTGTAATCTCCTCGACATCACGGTGACCAACCAGAGGGTGCTCCTCCATCGCGCGCGGACGCACGTCCGGCAGGCGATCGAGGCGCACATGCGGGGTGGAAGCCGATGCTGACGTGCAGGGAGATCACGGACCTGGTCACCGAGTACGCGGAGGGAAACCTCTCGCTCCTGGACAGCATCCGGTTCCACATGCACATCGGCATGTGCCGGAGCTGCCGGCGGTACGTCCGCCAGGTGAAGGCGACCGCGGGCGCGCTCGGGCTCCTGCCGACTCCGGAGATGCCCCCGGAGCTCGAGCTCGAGCTCGTGCGGCGGTTCGAGAGCTGGAAGAGGGCGCGCGGCTGAGCCGCGCTCGTCACTTCCCCTCGAGGGCGCGCGCGCGACGGGCCGCACGGACCCGCCGGTCGATGGTCTGGACGGCGCGCACCGCGTACTCCTGCGCCGTGTAGATCTGCTTGAGGGAAGGGGTGCCGCCGCGGTGGCGGCTCATGTCCCCCACGGCGAAGAGCCCGCGCACGCTGGTCTCGCTGGTGGCGTCGTCGACGAGCACGTGCCGGACCTCCTCCGGACCGTCGGCGGCGTCGAGCTCCGCGCCGAGCTGCCGGGCGAGCTCGTTGTAGACGCGGTGGAGCCCCATGGCGACCATGCCGAAGCGCGCCTCCACCTCGCTGCCGTCCTCGAGCCGAAAGCCGCGCAGGCTCTCGCCCTTGCGGCCGGTCTCGCCGTCCAGGAGCTCGACGAGCCGCGCCTCCCGGAACTCGAGGCCGTATGCGTCGAGCAGCCGCCGCGTCTCCGGCTTCGCCTGGAGCGCCTCGCCGTTCCCGAGGAGCGTGACCGCGACGCCGTAGCGCTCGTGCAGCAGCAGCGCGACCTGGGCCGCGGCCTCGCTCGCGCCGAAGACCGCCACCCGCGTGTCGCGCACGAGGTGACCTTCGCACAGGATGCAGTAGAGCAGCGACTCGGCGTTGGCCCAGGGGTAGATCCAGCGGATGTCGTCCACCACCTTGCCGCTCTTCGTGGTGAGCTTCACGCTCGGCTGGCGGTCCATCACGCCGGTGGAGAGGACGATCGCGCCGGCCCGGAACGTCCGGCCGCGGTCCGTCTCCACGGCGAACCCGTCGCCGTCCCGGCGCGCCGCCGCGGCCTTCTCGTCGACGAGCGTCGCGACGTCGGCGAAGTCCTCGGTCAAGCGGCGCGTGACGTCGTCCACGATCTCGGGGATGCCGACGTGGAAGTGGGTCCGCGCCACCGCCTCTCGCGCGGCGGCGTGCCCGGGCGCCGAGAGCAGCTCGAGCACCTTGCGCTGCACGATGCCGCCCGAGACGCCGATCATGTTGTCGACGTTGAAGACGTAGCGGGCCCGGCTCGCGCGGGCGGTCCCCGTGTCGCCGCGGATCCAGGCGACGGCGAGCCCGTGCTGCGCGGCGCGCAGCGCCGCCGCGCTGCCGCCGATCCCGCCTCCGACGACGATGACTCGATAGGGGTCCATGAGCGTTCCTCGCCGGCGCGAGGCGTGAGGGCCTTGGCGCAGGTCCACGAGACCTCCGGTACATTACGCGGTCGGGCCGGCCGGGCACGAGCTCGCGGCGGTCCATCCCTCGTCGAGCCAGGAGGAGAGGGCTGCAAACGCGGCGGCGGGATCGGCGCGGTCCTGGAGCTCGGCGCAGACGCGCGAGAGCGGCTCGCCCGCGAGGGCGGCCTCGCGCGCGGCGCGATGCATGAGAAGTCTCCTCCTCGCCGGCCTGCAGGCCGGCTTCTCGAGGACAGTCGATCCAGGCCAGCCGGAATTACGTCGGCTCGCGAGGGCTCGTTACGGTGCCCGGGCGGGGCCCGGAAGGATGCAGTCGGAGGAGCAGGCCCCGTGTGGCGCGGCGCGTGATCTCACGCCTCTCCGAAACGGCCACCCGATCTCGCGCGTATCCCGTCCGTAATCTCCGCTGCGCTCGCGGGACCGTTCAGGAGGCAGGAGGCCGCGGTGGATCGAGCCGTCTCACAGGAATGCCGGCGGGCGAGCAGCGGGCCCGGTGCCCGTGCGCGCGCCGCGTCGGCCCTCGCTCTCGCGCTCGCCACGGCGACGCCGGTGACGGCTGCCGGGCGGGCCGGCCCCGTGGAGTCGATCCAGGAGCACGCGGCCTGGACGAAGCTCCTGGGGCGGTACGTCTCGGGCGGGCTCGTCGACTACGCATCGCTGAAGCGAGACGGGCAGCCGGTGCTCGACGGGTATCTGCGCTCGCTCGAGTCGGTGGAGCGCTCCGAGCTCGAGTCGTGGCCTCGCTCCGAGCGGCTCGCCTTCTGGATCGACGCGTACAACGCGTACGCGGTGAAGCTCGTCCTCGAGCACTACCCGCTCCGGAGCATCCGATCGATCGGGCTCCTCCCCGGGGCGGCCTTCCGGAGGAGGTTCATCCCGCTCGAGCGGATCGCCGGGGGGAGGCTGTCGCTCGACGACATCGAGCACCGCTTCCTGCGCGAGCGGTTCCGCGACCCGCGCATCCACTTCGCCATCGTGTGCGCGTCGCGGAGCTGCCCCGTCCTTCGGGGCGAGGCGTACCGGGGGCGCGATCTCGACGCCCAGCTCGACGAGGCGGCGAGATCGTTCCTGCGCGATCCCGCGAGGAACCGCTGGGACCCGGCCTCGCGCACGCTCTTCCTGTCCTCGATCTTCAGGTGGTTCCGCGGCGACTTCGAGGCCGCGGCCGGCACCCTGGCCGCCTTCGTCGCGAGGTACGTGGACGCGCCCGCGGCGGAGGCGGTCCGGCGCGGCGGCGTGAAGATCGAGTTCCTCGACTACGACTGGTCTCTCAACGGGAGGTGAACATGTACGACGCCACGAACCGGGCCGAGCCCCTCCTCGACGTCGAGGCCGCCGTGAAGACCCGCTACTCCGGCGCGGCCCGCGCGCCCGAGGCGAGCCTCTGCTGCCCCACGAGCTACGACCCCGCGCTCCTCCGGGCGATCCCGGAGGAGGTCCTCGCGCGCGATTACGGCTGCGGGGACCCGAGCACCCACCTGCGCCGCGGCGAGACGGTCCTCGACCTCGGGTCCGGCTCGGGAAAGATCTGCTTCATCGCGAGCCAGGTGGTGGGCCCCGAGGGGCGCGTCCTCGGCGTCGACATGAACGACGACATGCTCGCCGTCGCGCGGCGCAACGCGCGCGAGGTGGCTCGCCGGATCGGGCACGCGAACGTCTCCTTCCTCAAGGGCCGCATCCAGGACCTCGCGCTCGATCTGGACGAGATCGACGACGTGCTGCGCGCGAGCCCCGTGCGATCCGCCGCCGGCCTGGCGCACCTCGAGGCCGAGATGGCGCGCCTTCGGCGGGAGAGGCCGCTCGTCGGCGACGGCTCGGTGGACGCCGTGGTCTCGAACTGCGTCCTGAACCTCGTGCGACCGGAGGACAAGCGGCAGCTCTTCTCGGAGATCTTCCGGGTCCTCCGCCGGGGCGGACGCGCCGTCATTTCCGACATCGTGAGCGACGAGGACGTCCCCGAGCGCCTCCGGCGCGATCCGGAGCTCTGGAGCGGCTGCATCTCCGGGGCGCTGCGGGAGGACCTCTTCCTCGCCGCCTTCGAGGACGCCGGCTTCTACGGCGTGACGCTCGCCGAGCGCGGCGCCGAGCCCTGGCGAACCGTGGAGGGCATCGAGCTCCGGAGCGTCACGGTCGTCGCCTACAAGGGCAAGGAGGGGCCCTGCCTCGACCAGAAGCACGCGGTCGTCTACCGCGGCCCCTTCCGCGAGGTGGCCGACGACGACGGCCACGTCTTCCGTCGCGGCGTGCCGACGGCGGTCTGCGAGAAGACCTTCCGCATCTTCTCGGGCGAGCCCTACCGCGCTCACGTCGAGCTCGTCCCGCCGCGCGTGCTCGTGCCGCTCGAGGAAGCACGCCCGTTCCCCTGCGCGCCCGGCACGCTGCGGCGGGATCCGCGCGAGACGAAGGGCGAGGGGTACCGCGTCACCACCGAGGCCGGACCCGCGTGCGGCCCGGGCGGGACGGGGTGCTGCGCATGACCGCCGCGGCCGCCCGAAGGGCAGCGCCGCTGCCGG
>DATDDC010000806.1:0-8920 GCA_036523995.1 Anaeromyxobacter sp. | reverse complement strand
GGGCGCCCCACGGTGCTCGTGGAGGGCGACCTGCGCCGCCCGAGCCTCTCGGCGCTCCTGGGCCTCGTGCCGCGCGCCGGGCTCGCCGAGGTCATCGAGGGGAAGGCGGAGCTGGCCCAGGCGGTGACCCGCATCGGCCCGCTCTCGGTGCTCTGCGCGGGGGGCGACGGGGCGGACGGGCCCCTCCGCAATCCGCGCGCCCAGGCGGTGCTGGAGCAGCTCCGCGCCGCCTTCGAGCTCGTGATCGTGGACGCGCCGCCCGCCATCGCCTTCGCGGACGGCGATCGGCTCGTCTCCGCGGCCGACCTCGCGCTCCTCGTGGTGCGGGCGGGGTCGACGCCGCGACAGGTGGTGCGCCTCGCGCTCGAGTCGCTCGGCGAGCGGGCCGCGGGCGTCGTGCTGAACGACGTCGACGCCGAGTCGATGGTCCACGGCCGCTGGATCCTGGAGGGGAACGCGCGGGAGGTGAAGGGGGCGAAAGGCTAGTCCGGCGGGGGAGCTCAGGCCGGGCCCGGGAGCGGGGGCGAGCCCGGCCGGCGGAGCGACGCCGTCGGATCACGGCGAGCCGCCCGCGGGCGGCTCGGGGGTGGGGGAGTGATCCGGGTCTTCAATCACTGGTTCTCGCCGCGCAAGGCGGCCTACTTCCTCGCCGAGGAGGCCGTGCTCGTCGTGGCGCTCCTGGCGGGCGCCTCGCTCGGCCCGGTGGCGGTCCGCGCCGGCGGCGCGTCGGCGCCCGTGACGGCGGCCGTGCTCCGGGCCGGCCTCGCCTCGGCCTTCTTCGCCGGGGCCCTCTACCTCGGCGATCTGTACGACCTGCACGCCGCGGTCCGCGACCGCGCCGACGGCCGGCGGCTCCTGCGCGCCCTCGGCGTCGCGGCCATCGCCCTCGCCCTGGCGGACATGGCGCTCGATCTCTTCCTGCCGGGGTGGATGCTGCACCGCTCCCTCGTGCTCGCCGCGGCGGGCGGCGCGTTCGGCGTCATCGCGGCGCGGGCCCTCATGCCCGCGGTGGTCGGGGCCCCCACGCGCGTCCTCTTCCTCGGCACGGGGGCGCGGGCCCGGGACCTGGCGCGCGCGGTGGAGCGCGAGGCGGACGCGCTGTGGGAGGTGGTGGGGTTCGTCGCGCCGCCGCACGCCCGCACCCCTCCCGTGGTCGGGCCGGTGCTGGAGGGCGCCATCGACCAGGTGGCGCGGGAGCTCCGGGTGCAGGTCATCGTGGTCGCCATGGAGGACCGGCGCGAAGGGCTCCCCGTGGACGCGCTCCTCCGCCTGCGCACGCGCGGCCGGCGCGTCCTCGACGACGTCGGCTTCGCCGAGGCTGCGCTCCAGCGCATCCCGCTGTCGCTCGTCCGCCCCAGCGCGCTCATCTTCGACGACGGCTTCCGCGTGTCGCGGGCCACGCGCATCGCCAAGCGCGTCACCGACGTCGTGGTGGCGGCCCTCATGCTCGTGGTGCTGGCGCCGGCCATGGCGGCCGTCGCCCTCGCCATCTGGGCCACGGACGGGCTCCCCGTCCTCTACTCGCAGGAGCGGACCGGCCGCGGCGGCCGCCCGTACCGCATCCACAAGTTCCGGACCATGCGCCGCGACGCCGAGCGGCTCGGCGCCGCCTGGGCCACCGACCGCGACCCGCGCGTCCTGCCGGTGGGCCGCTTCCTGCGGCGCTCGCGCCTCGACGAGCTGCCGCAGCTCTGGCACGTGCTCCGCGGGGACATGAGCCTCGTGGGCCCGCGCCCCGAGCGCGCGGTGTTCCTCGAGGAGCTCAAGGCGCGCTGGCCGCTCTTCGCGCTGCGGGAGCTCGTGAAGCCCGGCCTCTCGGGCTGGGCGCAGCTCCGCTACGGCTACGGCTCCACCATGGAAGAGCAGGCCAGGAAGCTCGAGTACGACCTCTACTACGTGAAGAACACCTCGCTGTTCCTCGACCTCGTCTGCCTGCTGGCGACGGCGAAGGTGGTCCTCCTGGGGAAGGGTGCACGATGAGAGCGCGCGAGGAGATGGAGGCGATGCCGCTCGTCCCTGCGGCGGAGGTCCGGCCCATCCGCGTCGTGGCGGCGGGCGGCGGGACCGGGCTGCCGCGCGTGCTCGCCGGCCTGGCCCCGGGCGTCGAGCCCGAGAGGGACCGGCCCGTGGAGGTCACCGCCCTCGTCACCACCGCCGACGACGGCGGCAGCTCGGGCGAGCTCCGGCGCGCCTACGGCGTGCCGGCGCCGGGCGACGTGCGGAAGTGCCTCGTGGCGCTCGCGGCGGGGCCGAACCCGCTCGCCGCGCTCTTCCAGCACCGCTTCGCCGACGGAGCCCTGTCCGGCCACACCGTGGGGAACGTCGTCCTCACCGCGCTCGCCCAGCGGCTCGGCGACTTCGGGCGCGCCGTGGCGGCGGCCGAGGAGCTCCTCGGCGTGCGCGGCCGCGTGCTCCCCGCCTCCGCCGAGCCGGTCGAGCTCGTGGCCCGCCTCGAGGACGGGCGGCTCGTCCAGGGCGAGACGTCCATCGCCCGGGCGCAGGGACGCGTGGAGGAGGTGCGGCTGGCGCGCCCCGCCGACGCGCCCGCCGAGGCGATCGAGGCCATCCTGGGCGCGGACCTGGTCGTGCTCGGGCCGGGGAGCCTCTACTCCTCCGTCCTGGCGAGCCTGCTCGCCCGCGGCATCCCCGAGGCGCTCCGGGCCACCTCGGCCACGCGCGTGCTCGCCGTGAACCTGTTCACGCAGCCGGGCGAGACCGACGGCTACGGCGCGGCCGATCACGTGCGCGCCGTGCTCCGCCACCTCGGCGACGTCGTCGACGTGGCGCTCGTGCACCGGCTCCCCGTCCCGGCGAGCGTCGCCGAGGCGTACGCGGCCCGGGGCAGCGCGCCCGTGGCCGTCGACCGCGCCGAGATCGAGGCGCTGGGCGTCGTCCCCTACGTCGCGGACCTCCTCGCCCCGTGCGATCTCGGCCGGCATCACCCGCAGAAGCTCGCGCGCGCGCTCCTCGCCATCGCGCAGGCCCGATGAGGAGGTCCCGTGCTCCGCCCCTCCGACCTCGGCTTCATGCCCTCGCGCGCTCCGACGCGCTACGGCGTGGAGGAGGTGCGCGGCCGGGCCGCCTTCGACGCGCTCGCCTCGGCGTGGAACGGGCTCCTCTCGCGAGGGCCGGTCGATCTCCCCATGGTGCGGCACGAGTGGATCGCGGCGTGGCTCGACGCCTTCGCGCCGGAGGCGGAGCCGCTCGTCCTCGTGGCGCGCGGCCCCGCGGGCGAGCTCGCGGGCCTGGCGCCCTTCCTGGCGGAGCGCCGGCGCGGCGTGGCGCGGCTCCTCGCGCCGGCGAACGATCACTCGTGCCGCTACGAGTGGGCGCTCGGGCCCGACGCGTCCGCCGCCGTGGGGGCGCTCTGGGCGCACCTGCGCGACCGGATGCGCTGGGACGTCCTCCTCCTGCGGGACGTCCCGCGGGACGGGCCGACCTCGACCCTGCTCGAGCCGCTCGCCCGCGCCGACGGCCATCTCACCGGCCGCTGGGAGTCCATGCGGAGCCCGTGGGTCGACCTGGGCGGCGGTCCGGCGGAGGCGCGCACGAGCGCGAAGTTCCGCTCGAACCTGCGCCGGCGCTCGCGGAAGCTTCAGGAGGCCGGGGCGGTGTCGCTGCGGCGCGCGGACCGGCCCGAGGACGTGGACGGCGCGCTCGCCGAGTTCCTGGCGCTGGAGGCGAGCGGCTGGAAGGGCCGGCGCGGCACGGCCATCGCGCTCGACCGCCGCCTCGTGGCGTTCTACGCGCGGATCGCGCGCGACGCGGCCGCGCGCGGCGCCCTGGCCGTGCGCATCCTCGACCTCGACGGCCGCGGCGTGGCGGTGCACCTGGGCATGGTCCACCGCGGCGTCTACTACCTCCCCAAGACGGCGTACGACGAGGGGCTCGGCCACGCCTCGCCCGGACAGCTCCTCCAGAGCGAGGTCCTGGCCGAGTGCGAGGCCCGGGGCCTCTCCCGCTTCGACTTCCTCGGGCCGGACATGGACTGGAAGCGCGAGTGGGCGCCGTCGCACGCCCCGCACGACTGGCTGTACGTGTACCGCCCCTCTCTCCGGGGGAGCGTCATGCACACGTTGAAGCACCGGGTACGCCCGGTCGTGAAGGAGGCCCTCTCGTGGTGGCGATGAGTCACGCGATCGCGGTCCGGAGCTGGCCGGCGGCCCACGAGGCACGCCGGCGGTTCATCCCCGCCCTGCCGACGCTCTGGCCGGGGATGCTCTCTCCCCTTCCTGCCGAGCGGCCGCCGCCGTTTCCGTTCGGGGCGCCGCGCACGCGTCGCTGGTACTTCGCGCGGAACGCCGTGTGGCACGCCGTGGGGCTCCTCGGCCTCGACGGGCGCGAGGTCCTGGTGCCGGCCTACCACCACGGCGTGGAGGTCGGGGCACTCGTCCACGCCGGCGCCGAGCCGCGCTTCGTGCGCGTCGACGGCCGCATGCGGCTCGACCTCGACGACCTCGAGAGGAAGATCGGCCCGCGCACCCGGGCCATCTACGTCATCCACTACGCCGGCTTCGCCCAGCCCATGGACGAGATCCTGGCGCTGGCGCGGCGGCGCGGGCTCCTCGTCGTCGAGGACTGCGCGCTCTCGCTGCTCGCGGCGGAGGGCTCGCGGCCGCTCGGCTCGACCGGCCACGTGGGCATCTTCTGCTTCTACAAGGTGCTCCCCGTGCCGAACGGCGGCGCACTGGTGGTGAACGAGCCGGCGCTGGGCGGCGACCCTCCCGAGCCCGCGCCGGCGCCGCTCGGCTCGACGCTCTCCCACGCGGCCGGCTCGCTCCTCTCGAACCTCGCCCTCCGCTTCGGCGACGCGGGCGAGACGTTCCGCGCCTGCGTGCGGCGCACCTACCGGCTCGCCCGCGGGGCCTCGGGGCTCGCCCCCGTCTCGACGGGCACGGCCACGTTCGATCCCGCCTGGCGCAACCTCGGCATGAGCACCCTCTCGACGCTCATCGCGCGGCGCTGCGACGCGGAGGCGATCGTCACCGCCCGCCGCCGGAACTACTTCCTCCTCCTGGGCAGGCTCCGCGATCGCGTGCCGCCGGTCTTCGCCGAGGTGCCCGCGGGGGCGTCGCCGCTCTTCTATCCGCTCCTCTGCGAGGACAAGCAGCGCGTGCAGGCGCGCCTCCTCGCGAAGGGGATCGAGACCGTCGACTTCTGGCGCGAGGGCCACCCGCTCTGCCCGAGGGACGAGTTCCCGGAGGTGGCGAGCCTGCGCCGGCGCGTGCTCGAGCTGCCCATCCACCAGGACCTCCGGCCCGAGGACATGGCCTACGTCGCCCGCTGCGTGCAGGAGGCGCTCGCGTGATCCCCGCCGCGCGCGATACGTCCCGCTCGTTCGGGGTCGCGGAGAGCCGCGATCCCGATCGGCTGAGGCGCTTGCGGGACGAGTGGCGCGCCCTCTTCGACGCCGCCGCGGCGCCGTCGCCCTTCCTCTCCTGGGAGTGGCTCCAGACCTGGTGGCGAGCCTTCGGCGCCAGGCGTCGGCTCTGGGTGCTCGAGGCGCGCGATCGCGCCGGCCGGCTCGCGGGCGCGCTGGCGCTCTGCTCGCGACCGGGCATCGCGGGCGAGCGGCGCTGGCAGCTCGTCGGGAACGGGATCACGGGATCGGACGGCCTCGACGTGCTGGCGCGCGCCGCGGACGCGCCGGCGGTGCGCGCCGCCATCGCGGGCGCCCTGGCCGGTACCGCGGGCTGGGACCTGCTCGAGCTCGAGGACCTCCCCTGCGGCTCGCCCACCATCGCGGCCCTCCACGGCGCGCTCGCGCCGCGCGGCGTGTCGATCCACGCCGAGCGCGGCTTCACGTGCCCGGCCTTCGCCGTGCGCGGCACGTACGAGGAGCACCTCGCCCGCATCCGCCGCCGCGAGACCTTCGGCCGGCGCGTGCGCTGGCTCTCCCGGCAGCCCGGCTTCCGCGTGGACGTGGCGACCGCGCCGGCGGAGGCGCCGGCCGCCATGGAGGACTTCCTGCGGCTCCACCGCCTGCGCTGGGCGGAGGAGGGCGGCTCGTACGGGATCCCGCCCGGCCCGGCGGAGGAGTTCCACCGTGAGGTTGCGGCGCCCCTGGCGGAGCGCGGCTGGCTCCGGCTCTACCGGCTGCACCTGCAGGAGAAGGCCATCGCCGCCGTGTACGGGATCGAGGTGGGGAGGCGGTTCTTCTTCTACCAGTCCGGATGGGATCCGGAGTGGTCGGCGCGGAGCCCCGGAATCGTGCTCGTGGGAAGGACCGTGGAGGACGCCTACGCGCGCGGCCTCACCGACTACGACTTCCTGCGCGGGACCGAGCCGTACAAGCTCGACTGGGCCGCGGACCGCCGCGAGACCTGCACGCTGCGCCTGTGCGCTCCGTCCCTCCGGGCCACCGCGGCCGTGGCCGCGGACGAGGCCTGGCGCACGGCGCGCGGCCTGGCCCGGGCCGTCGCTCCCGAGCGCGTCTGGCAGGCGCTGCGCCGGGCGCGGCGGAACCTCGAGGTGGCCGCCATGTCGGGAGCCCGGAGCACCTGACCGTGCCTCATGCCGGAACGCGCGGACGACAGCCCGCGGTGGATCCTCCGCCGCACCGTCAAGGTGGCCCTCGCGGGCACGCTCCTCGCCGCCGGGGCGGACCGCGCCGTCTGCTGGCTCCGGCGCAGGAAGGCGGGGGGCGCGCGCGTGCTCGTGCTCGCCTACCACCGCGTCACCCCGGAGTTCGCCGAGGCCGCGCGCGAGGCGCTGCCCTCGCTCGTCGTGTCGGCGGCGACCCTGCGCCGGCACCTCGAGCAGGTGGCGCGCACGCACGAGGTCGTCTCGCTCGCCGACGCCGTGCGCGTCCTGGCGGAGCCGCGGGGCACGGTCCGGCGGGACGTCGCCGCGGTCACCTTCGACGACGGGTACGCCGACAACCACGACGTGGCGCTCCCCGTCCTCTCGGCGCTGCGGGTGCCCGCGACCCTCTTCGTCGCGACCGGCTTCACCGGGACGCGCCGGCGCCTCGTGCACGACAGGCTGTTCGCGACGCTCTCGGAGCTCGTCCGGCGCGGGGTGCCGCTCCACCGCGCCGGGATCGCGGCGCCGGAGCAGGCGCTCCTCTCCGCGTGCGCGGACGACGGCCCCGCCGCGACGCTCGACCGCCTCCTCGCTCGCCTGCCGCACGGGGCGGTCCTGCGCCTGGCCGAGGCGCTGGAGGCGAGGACCGGCCTCCGCGAGGAGGACCTGCCCGAGGGGACGCGGCTCCTCGGCTGGGACGAGCTGCGCGCCCTGCAGGCCGCGGGCGTCGAGCTGGGCGGCCACTCGGTGAGCCACGCGGTCCTGCCGAACCTCGGGATCGAGGAGGCCCGGCGCGAGATCGCGGGCTGCCGGGACCACCTCGCCGAGCGCCTCGGCCGGAGACCGCGCCACTTCGCGTACCCGAACGGCTACCACACGCCCGCGGTGCGCAGGGCCGTGGCGGAGGCCGGCTTCGACGCGGCCGTGACGACGGAGGACCGCGAGAACGCGCGGCCCGCGGAGCCGCATGCGGTCGGGCGGAAGGTCCTCTGGCAGAACTCGACCCTGGGCCCGCTCGGCTACAGCGCGGCGCTCGCAGCCTGCTGCTTCGCGGGCGTGTTCCAGGCGCTACGGCTGGCGCGCGCCGTGCGGGGCGAGCGCCCCGACCCTCCCGCGGGATCGGCTCCGCCGGGCGCGGGCGGCGGCCGGGCGGGAGATCCCGGCGGGCATCGCGACCCCTTCCGGACGGTGGCCGGCGCGCCGTCCGCACGCGAGCTTTGTTGACGTGGCCGACGCCTTTCGGGACATCGTGTGCTTCTCGAACGACTGGGACGGCGATCCGCTCTCCAAGACGCACCTCATGCGCATCCTCGCGCGGGACGGCCGCGTCCTGTGGGTGAGCTCGCTCGGGAACCGCTCGCCGCGCGCCAGCGCCAGGGACGCCGCGCGCATCGCGCGCAAGCTGCGCGCCGCGTTCCGCGGGCTCGTGGAGGTGGAGCCGAACATCCACGTGCTCTCGCCGCTCTACGTCCCGGCCTACGGGAACCCCGTGGCCGTCCGGGCGAACCGCGTCCTCGTGCGCCTCCAGATCCTCGCGGCCATGCGCCGGCTCGGCCTGCGCCGGCCCGTGTCGTGGTGCTTCCTGCCGTCGGCGGCGCCGGTGGCGGGGACCCTCGGCGAGTCGCTCGTGCTGTACCACGTGGTGGACGACTTCTCCGCCTTCAGCGACGCCTCGGCCAACGTGCCCGAGATGGAGCGCCGCCTCCTCGAGCGCTCGGACCTGGTCGTGGCCTCGTCGTCGCGGCTCTTCGAGGAGAAGCGGCGCCTGAACCCCAGCACCGTGCTCGTGCGGCACGGCGTGGACTGGACGCACTTCGCCCGCGCCTGCGAGCCGGGGCCCGTGCCGGAGGACCTGGCCCGCCTGCCGAAGCCGGTGATCGGCTTCTTCGGCCTCGTGGCCGACTGGATCGATCTCGAGCTCGTGCGCCGCGTGGCGGACGCCCACCCCAGGGCCTCGGTCGCGCTCCTCGGGCGCGTGGTGACCTCCACGGCCCCGCTCGAGGGCGCGAGGAACGTCTTCCTCCTCGGCCGCAAGCGCTACGAGGACCTGCCCGCGTACTGCCGCGGCTTCGACTTGGCGCTCACGCCCTTCCGGCGGAACGCGCTCGCGCTCGCCGCGAACCCGCTCAAGGCCCGCGAGTACGTGGCGGCGGGGCTGCCCAACGTCTGCACGGATCTGCCGGAGCTGCGCGTCATTCCGGGCTGCACGGTGGCGCCGGACGCGGACGCCTTCGTGGCCGAGGTGGGGCGCGCCCTGTCCGCGGGCGGCCCGGACCCGGCCCGCTCCGCGCTGGTGCGCGGCGAGAGCTGGGAGTCGAAGGCCGTGGAGATCCGGCGCCACGTGGAGATCGCGCTGGAGCGGCGGCGCGGGGTGCCGGCGCGGCGCCTCGTGCCG
>DATDDC010000805.1:0-1647 GCA_036523995.1 Anaeromyxobacter sp. | reverse complement strand
GGCCGGGCGCGGGCCGCTGGGCGGCCGGCCGGCGGGGGCCCCCAGGGTCGCCGGATCGAAGATGATCGTCGAGCTGGGCGGCGGCGTGGGGCGGATGGGCGCGGCGGCGGGGGCGCCGCACGCGAGGACGGCGGCGCGCATCTCGTCGGAGGACGCGAACCGCTGCTCCCGATCGCGGGCGAGCGCCTTCATGATGACGGCCTCGAGCTCCGGGGAGACGAGGGTCCCCGGGCGGCGCACCGCGAGCGGCGGCGGATCCTCGACGAGGTGCTTCGTCACGAGCCCCATGGGCGTGTCGGACTCGAAGGGCAGGACGCCGGTCAGCATCTCGTAGAGGATGACGCCCACCGCGTAGATGTCGCTGCGCGGGTCGAGCTCCTCGCCCCGCACCTGCTCCGGGCTCATGTAGCCGGGCGTGCCGCACACGATGCCGGCCTGGGTGAGGCCCTGGCCGCCCGAGCCGGGCTCGTTCAGCTTCGCGATGCCGAAGTCGAGCACCTTCACGAAGTCGGGCTCGTCGCGGCGCGGCTCGATCATCACGTTCGCGGGCTTGAGGTCGCGGTGGATGATGCCGAGCGCGTGCGCCTCGCCGAGCGCGGCGAGGATCTGCGCCACGATGTGGATGACCCGGGACTCCGCGAGCGGGTGCTCCTCGGCCACGACGCGCTCGAGGCTCCTCCCCGAGAGGTACTCCATCGCCATGAACAGCGTGCCGTCGTCGGTCTGGCCGAAGTCGATGATGGTGATGGAGTTCGGGTGGTTGAGCCGCGACGCGGCGCGCGCCTCGCGGTGGAACCGCTGCACGAGCGAGGGGTCGGAGTGGAAGAGCTTCTTGAGGAGCTTCAGCACCACCGGCCGGTCCAGCGTGAGGTGCGTCGCCTTGTAGACGTCGCCCATGCCGCCGTGGCCGAGGAGCTGGTGGATGAAGTACTTCTGCGCGACGGTCTGGCCGATGAGCGGATCGACCGCCTCGCCCGCCGCCGTGACAGGCTTGATGGCGCCGCCGCAGAAGGAGCAGAACAGCGCACCTTCCGGCGCCTCCCGGTGGCATTTCCCGCAGATGGCCATTCGCGTACGTTATACCAGACGATAGGGGGACGGGCGTGGCGACGGCTCGTGACACCGGGGACGGCGGAATTCCCCATATCGAACCGATCGCCTGCCTGCCCGACGCGGCGCTCGCCGCGCTCCGAGACGCTGTCGCGCGGTCCGGGTACACGTTCGACACGCTCGCCGCGACCGAGCGGATCGCGCCGCTCCAGCTCGACGCGGTGCGCCTGCCGCTCGTGCACTGGTGGCTGGAGCGCCGGCCCGGGCCCGAGGCGGTCCTGGCGCGGCTCTTCACGTACGAGGGGCGCGTCCCGGTCGGGGCTGTGGCAGCCGCGCTCGGCGATTCGCTTCTCGACGTCCTCCGCCGGGCGGGCGTCGTCTCCGCGGCGGATGGCCTCGTCGAGGCGCGGCTGCGGCTGACGCCCTTCGAAGGCCTCCTCCTCCTCTCCGATCCGCCCGACGCCGGGCCCGACGCCGTGATGGGGCCGGGCCCCACGACGCTCGCCCTGGGCCGCTTCGTGCCGCGCTCCGCGGGCGCGGTGCTCGACGTCGGATGCGGGGCCGGCACGCTCGCGCTCCTCGCCGCGTCGCGCGGCG
>DATDDC010000804.1:0-9967 GCA_036523995.1 Anaeromyxobacter sp. | reverse complement strand
GCGTCTCGGCCGGGAAGGCGTCCAGGGTCGCCGGCCGTCCGAGCGCGCGGCCCCGCTCGCCGAGCAGGACGCGGGTGTTCACCTGGTACAGGAGGGGCCGGTGGGCTCGGACGTCATCAGCCACGGCCGCCTCGCTCGATGGCGACGAGGTGGGCGAGCACCGCCGCGAGCCCCGTCCACCCGGTCTGGTGGCTCGCGCCGCAGCCGCGCCCCGTGTCGCCGTGGAAGTACTCGTTGAAGAGGATGAGGTCCTTCCAGTTCGGATCCTCCGCGTAGCGCCGCTCGCCGCCGTGGCAGGGACGCCGCCCCGTCGCATCGGCCCGGAAGAGCCCGAGCAGCCGGGTCGCGAGCTCCACGGCGGCCTGGCGCAGGTTCATGCGCCGTCCGGATCCGGTGGGGAGCTCCACCTGGAGGTCCTCACCGTAGAACCGGTGATAGTCGTAGAGTGCCTCGACGAGCACCGCGTTGAGCGGCATCCAGACCGGTCCGCGCCAGTTGGAGTTCCCGCCGAACATCCAGCTGTCCGACTCGCCCGGCAGGTAGCGCACCTCGAAGCGCTGCCCCTCGAGATCAACCACGACGGGGTGCTCGAGGTGGATGCGGGACATCGATCGGATCCCGTGCGCCGACAGGAACTCGCGCTCGTCGAACATCGCTCGGAAGAGTCGCTCGAGGCGATCGCGCGGCACGAGGGAGAGGAGCCAGGTCGGCGTCGGGCGCCCGTCCGGCCGCTCCACGGGACCCTGGACCTGGTTGCGGAACCACGGGTACCGATCGACGAGCTCGAGCAGCCGGCGGCGCACGCCCTCGAGCGCGCCGCCGCCCTGGATCGAGACGGCGCCGACGAGCGGCATGAGCCCGACGAGCGACCGCACCTCGAGCTGCAACCGGCGCTCTCCGGAGCGGAGCTGATCGTGGTAGAAGCCCGCCTCCTCGTCCCAGAGCCCTCCGGGACCGTTCAGCGCCTCGGAGATCGACGCGAAGTGCTGGACGAAGGTGCTCGCCATCTCCCCGTAGTCGGGATCGACGCGGGCCAGCTCGACGGTGATGGCCAGCATCTCGTTGCAGAAGAAGGCCATCCACGCCGTCGCGTCCGACTGCTCCAGCCGAACTCCGCCGGGGAGCTTCGCGTTCCGGTCGAAGATGCCGATGTTGTCCATTCCCAGGAACCCGCCGGTGAAGAGGTTCTCGCCCGCCGGATCCTTCCGGTTCACCCACCAGGTGAAGTTCATGAGGAGCTTCGGAAACACGCGACGGAGGAAGGCGACGTCGGTCTGCGCGCGACCCGTTCCAAAGGTGAACAGCTTCCGGCACGCCCAGGCGTGGACCGGCGGGTTCACGTCGCCGAAGTCGTACTCGTACGCGGCGAGCTGGCCGGAGGGGGCCATGTACCACTCGCGCAGCATGAGCTGGAGCTGGTCGCGCGCGAAGTCCGGGTCGAGGAAGGCGAAAGGGAGGGTGTGGAAGGCGAGATCCCACGCCGCGAACCAGGGGAACTCCCACTTGTCCGGCATGGAGATGACGTCTCGGGCGTAGACGTGCCGCCAGCGCGCGTTCCGGCCGTGCTTGCGCTCGGGCGGCGGCGGGAAGAGGGGGTCGCCGTCGAGCCAGTCGCGCGCGACGTAGTAGTAGAGCTGCTTCGACCAGATCATGCCGGCGCTGGCCTGGCGCAGGGTGCCTGCGTCGTCCGGACGCGCCCTGCCCGCGTAGAACCCGTCCGCCTCGCGCCGCCGCGCTGCGAGGACCTCGTCGAAGCCCTCCCGCAGCCCCGCCGCGGGAGAGGAGGCGCGCGGAGAGAGCCGCAGCCGCAGCTCGACGCTCCCTCCGGCGGGGACTTCGGCGCGGAAGTGGGCGGCGCACTTGGTCCCGCCCTCGGGGCGGACGGCGTCGGCGCGCCGCTCGACCACCGCGGCGTGGAAGCCGTCCTTCACGTACGGCGAAGGATTGGGCTGGCCGTAGAGCCGCTGCACGTTCGTCTCGTTCTCGGTGAACATCCAGCGCGGCCCGTCGACGGCCCCCGACGCCGCCGCGGCAACCAGGTTGAGCCGGCCGAGCCTCGCGTGCTGAGCGACGACGCCGTCCTTGCCGGCGAGCCGGATCGCGGGCTTCGGGATGTCCTTTTCGATCCCGCCCTTCCACGACCAGGTGTTCCGGAACCAGAGCGTGGGGAGGACGTGCAACGGCGCAGGCGCCGGCCCGCGGTTGTGCGCGGTGATCCGGACGAGGATGTCGTCCGGCGCGGCCTTGGCGTACTCGACGAAGACGTCGAAGTAGCGGTTCCCGTCGAAGATGCCGGTGTCGAGGAGCTCGTACTCCGGCTCTGCCTTCGATCGGCCGCGGTTCACGGAGACGAGCTGCTCGTACGGGAAAGCAGCCTGTGGGTACTTGTAGAGCGCCTTCAGATACGACGCCGTGGGCGTCGCGTCGAGGTAGTAGTAGCACTCCTTCACGTCCTCGCCGTGGTTCCCCTCCGGGTTTGCGACACCGAAGAGCCGCTCCTTCAGGATCGGATCCTTCTCGTTCCAGAGCGCGAGCGCGAGGCAGAGGAAGCCCTGGTCGTCGCAGATCCCGAGGAGCCCGTCCTCGCCCCACCGGTACGCGCGACTCCGCGCATGCTCGTGCGGGAACGAACCCCAGGCGCCGCCACTCGCCGAGTAGTCCTCGCGGACCGTTCCCCACTGCCGCTCCGTCAGGTAGGGCCCGAAGCGCCGCCAGTCCGCCTTCCCCTGCGCCGCCTGCGCGAGCCGCTCGCGCTCGGCGTCCTGTGGTCCCGTGGCCATCGATCACCTCGCCGGTCAAGGATGGCCATCCGGATTGGAGCGCGGCTCGGTCGGCAGCGCGCGCACCCTACTACGGCGGTGTTGGAGGAGCCCGCGGCGCTCGTCGAACCAGAGGACCATGCCCGCGAGCGCCGCTGGCTCCGCCTGACGTGACGCCGACCACTCGAAGGCCAGGGCTCCGCGTCGCGGGCAGGCGTCAGGCGGCTCCACAGAGGCTTGCAGCCACTCGGCGTCAGCCATACCAGACAGCGGGAGACGACCATGGGCACCGAAAAGGCAAAGACCACGGACGAGCTCAAGCAGAAGCTGCAGCGGCACGTCGATGCGGCTCGGAGGAAGCTCGATGATCTGAAGCAGGACCTCGCCACCCTCCGTGAGGAGGACCGAGATGCCCTGCGGCAGAAGAGCGAGGAGATTCACAGAGAAGTGGAGGCGCATAGAGAGCGTGCGCGGCAGCTGCGCGCGGACGTGGAGAGCTGGGAGCGTGAGAAGGTCAGCCACACCAAGGAGGCTGTCTCGTCCTGGCGGCAGAGGCGCGAGATCCACAAGCTGCGGTCCCGGGCCGACCGAGCCGAGGACTACGCCGTGAACGCCATCGTCATCGCCATGATGGACGCCGAGGAGGCGGAGGAAGCCGTGCTGGAAGCCGTCGCTGCCCGGATCGACGCCGCGGCGGCAGCCTCGCCGTGACCGATGTGAGAAAGATCGGGTCGTCCACCGTGGCGGGCGCCTCGCACGTCCTCGGCTTCAGGCCGCGCTCCTCTCGGCACTGCGCTTGATCTCGGCGATGTGTCGTCTGGAGCGGCAGGGGGAGCGCGTCCTCAACCCCGCTGCCCCGGCACGGCCTCCTTGGGCCCGCCCTTCGAGGCCTTCCATTCGCGGGCCTTGAACGCGGCATCGACGGGAGTCTCGAAGAGATGGTTCGTGTAGTTGCTGATGGTCTTCACGGCGATGGCCAGCACGACGTCGAGGATCTGCTTCTCGGTGAACCCCGCCGCGAGGAACGCCTGGACGTCACTCCGGTCCGGCCGTCCCCGCTTGTTCAACACGGCGCGGGTGAGCTCGCTCAGCGCCCGCAGGCGCGGATCCGGCACCTCGGCCCCGGCGCGAAGGGCATTCGTGACGGCGGGCGGAACGCGCGAGCGCGTCTCGGCGATCACGCTGTGCGCGGCCATGCGACCGGCGGCAACGTCATCCGGTATTCGCTCTTCATCGTCCGACTCCTTTCGTTCTCGGGTCATCGCGGATCGCCGTACAGCCGCCTCAGCGTGGCCGGCGCGACGCCCAGCGCGTAGAGCGCGGGGAAGAGGTTCACCGCCAGCGTGTAGTAGATCGGCCGGGCCAGGAAGCGCCGGCCCGAGACCGCCACCCTGGAGCGGACGACGCGGAGCCGGCCCAGCCTCGCGAGGCGCCGCGACAGCTCGAGATCCTCCATCAGCGGCTGCTCGGGGAAGCCGCCGGCGCGCCGGAACGCGTGCGCGCGGACGAAGAGTGCCTGATCGCCGTAGGGCAGCCGCGCGCACCGCGACCGGAGATCCGCCAGGTGGAGGAGGGGCGCGAGCCAGCTTCTTCCCCCGTCGGGCACCGTCCAGGTACGGAACGCGCCCCCGACGACCGCCGGATCCGCGAGCGCCTCCTCGACCCGGGCCAGGGCATCGTCCGGCAGCCGCACGTCGGCGTGCAGGAAGAGGAGCACGTCGCCCGTCGCCGCGCGCGCGCCGGCGTTCATCTGGGACGCTCGGCCGCGGGGCGCGGAGAGGAGCCGGGCCGCGCCCGCTGCGCGCACGCGCGCGACGGTCTCGTCCCGGCTTCCGCCGTCGACGACGATCACCTCGTGAAGCGCCGCGAAGCGCGCGAGGGATCGGAGCTGTCCCCCGATGCGCTCGGCCTCGTCGAGGACGGGAACGACCACGGAGACGCGCTGGGGCCGCGGCCGCGCGCGCGAGGAGGCTAGCCGGTCCATGGCCGCCCCGACCCATCCAGCGCCTCCAGGGCGCGAGCGGTCCTGGGCGCGCGGACCTCGCCCCGGGCGACGAGCGCGTGCAGGCACTCGAGGTCCGCCAGCCGGTCCACGTCGAACCAGGGTGAGATCACCCCGGTCCGGAGCCCCCGCTCGCGGAGCCGCGACGCCGTCCGCCGGAACGTGTCCGCCGAGCCCCAGGGCAGGTCGCGAAGGAGCCCCGGCGGACAGCGGCGCAGCCCGAGGAGGTAGAAGCCGCCGTCCTCGCACGGCCCCAGCACGGCATCGGCGCGCCGGAGCGCCAACCGCGCCTGGGACAGCAGCGCCGGCGGCAGGCCCGGCGTGTCGGTGCCGATCGCGAGCGCCGCCGCAGCTCCGCGAAGCGCCCGCCGGAGAACGCGCTCGAGGCGCTCGCCGAGGTCGCCCCCGCCCTGCGACCACACGCGCGCCCGCGGCACGCCGACCCACTCGCCGGCGGAGGGATCGGTGGTGGCCAGCACCGGCGTCGCCCACGGGATCGACGTGACCGCCGACCAGGTGTCCTCGAAGAATGCGCGCGCGAGCGCCGCCGCCCGCTCGTCTCCGAGCGCTGCCGCGAGACGGGTCTTCGCCTGTCCGGGGCGCGGCGGCTTCGCGAACACGCACACGGTCGCGGCGCGGTGCACGGCTACCTCCTCAGGCTCAGGAGGCGCTCGAGGATCCCGCGGACGCGCGGCGTGAGCCGGGTCCGGTTCCAGGCGTCGCCGATCCGCTTCCAGGCCTCCGACTGCGTCGGGTACGGGTGGATCGTTCCGGCGATGCTTCCCAGCGAGAGCCCGGCGGTGATGGCGAGCGCCATCTCGCCGATCATCTCGCCTGCGTGGCCCGCCACGAGCGTGGCGCCGAGGATCCTGCCGCTCCGCGGGTGGGCGTGCACGCGCGCGAAGCCCTCCGCGTCGCCGTCGAGCACCGCCCGGTCCACCTCGGCGAGCGGCACCGTGATGGTGGTGACGCGGGCGCCCTGCTCCCTCGCCCCGCGCTCGTGGAGGCCCACGTGCGCCACCTCCGGATCGGTGTACGTGCACCACGGGATCACGAGCGAGCTCGCCCGCTTCCTGCCGAAGAAGAGCGCGTTCTGGATGGCGATCCGCGCCATGGCGTCGGCGGCGTGGGTGAACTTGAAGGCGGAGCAGACGTCGCCTGCGGCGTAGATTCGCCGGTTCGCCGTGCGGAGCCGGTCGTCCACCTCCACGCCGTTCCGCCCCGAGGCGACGCCCGCGCGCTCGAGCCCGAGCCCCTCCACGTTGGGCGCGCGACCGACCGCGACCAGGATCTCGTCGCAGGCGGCGTGCTCGACCCGTCCCTCTCGATCGAGCACGACCACCTTCGCGCCGCCGTGCCGCTCGATCGACAGGACCTTGGCGCCGAGCCGAAGGACGACGCCCTCCCGCTCCAGGCGGCGAGCGAGGATCGCCGCCGCGTCCTCGTCCTCCCGGGGCAAGAGCCGCGAGTCGAGGCTCACCATCGTGACGGCGCTGCCGAAGCGCTGGAACGCCTGGGCGAGCTCGCAGCCGATGGGCCCGGCGCCGACCACGACCAGGCGACGCGGCAGCTCCGTGAGCGAGAAGACGGTCTCGTTCGTGAGGAACCCCGCCTGGGCGAGCCCCGGGACGGCCGGGATCGCCGCCCTTCCGCCCGTCGCGACGACCGCGCGAGCGAAGGCGAGCCTCTCGCCGCTCACCTCGACCGCGTCCCTGCCGACGAAGCGAGCGTCGCCGAAGTACACGTCGATGCCGAGCCCGGCGAGCCGCCGAGCGGAGTCGTTCGGGGAGATGCCGGCGCGCAGGCGCCGCATCCGCTCCATCGCCGCGCGGAAGTCCACCTCCACCCGTCCCCCCACGCGGACGCCGTACTCCCCGGCCTCCCTCACGGCCGCGGCGGCCCGCGATGCGCGGAGCACGCCCTTCGAAGGCACGCAGCCCACGTTGAGGCAGTCGCCGCCCATGCGATGCCGTTCGACGATGGCGACCCGCGCCCCGAGGCCCGCGGCGCCCACCGCGGATACGAGCCCCGCCGTCCCGGCGCCGATGACGACGAGGTCGTACCGACCCTTCGGCCGGGGATTCGTCCAGCCCGGAGGGTGCACGTTCTCCACGAGCCGCCGGTCGTGCACGTCTTCGAGCGGGAGGAGTGGGGCGGGAGCGCTGCCGGACCCGGAGCGCGCCTCTGCGATGCTCATGGCCGGACCTCCTCCGCCGGCGCGAGCGGCGCTGCCGGTCGGGATTCGATCGCCCGCGAGAGCGCCCTTCGGGCGATCCGGGTGAGGAGCCAGGTCGCGCCGAGCGTCGCGGCGAGGCCCGCCCAGTAGAGCGCGCGCTCCCATCCTCCCGCGGAAGGTCGCGCCCCGGCGGCGAGCTCGCTCGCGCTCGTGACCAGCGACCCGAGGTACACGTAGAGGACGGTCCCGGGGAGCATTCCCACCGCCGATGCCACGACGTAGTCGCGCAGCGACACGCGGCTGAGGCCGAGCGCGTAGTTGAGGAGGTTGAAGGGAACGAGCGGCGAGAGGCGGAGGAGAAAGACGATCTTGAGCCCGCCCTCGCCGATCGCCTCGTCGATCGCCGCGAAGCGCGGGTTGCCCGCGATGCGCCGCGCGATCCGGCGCCGCGCGACCGTTCGGCCGAGGAGGAACGCGAGGGTGGCCGCGACGACGCTCACGGGCGAGGCGAGCACCGTCCCCCAGAGCGGACCGTAGGCGAACCCCGCGCCCGCCGTGAGGGCCGCGCCGGGGAGGAGCAGGACGGTCGCCGCGACGTACGCGATCGAGAACGCGCCCACGCCGAGCGCCCCCGCCCCGCGGATCGAGTCCACGACCGAGAGGAGCCACCGGTCGAGCGGCAGCAGGAGGAACCCGGCGGCGGCGCCGGCGGCGAGCATCATCACGGCGAGCTTCCGGGCAGGGCCGCTCACGATCGTCCCTCCTCAGCCCTGCACGGCGCGGGCGATCCCGTACGCCGCCGTGCCGAGCAGCGCGGCGCCCGGGAGCGTCACCACCCACGCGAGCGCGATGTCGCGCAGCGTCCTCGCGCGGAGCGCCCGGCGGCGTGCGCCGGCGCCCGCGATCCCGCCCGACGCCACGTGCGTGGTGCTCATGGGGAGGCCCTGGACCGCGCCCACCGTGACGAGGACCGCCGTGGCGAGGTTCGCCGCGAGGCCGTCGCGGTGATCCATCGTCGCGACCTTCTCCGCGAGCACGTGCGTCACCCTCCGTCCCGCGACGAGGCTTCCGAGCGCCATGCCCGCGACGACCGCGGCGTAGAGCACGGGCGCGGAGACCCTGGCGCCCGGCGCCAGCGCGGCGGCGGCGAGGGCGAGCGCCACGATCTTCGGGGCGTCGTTCATGCCGCGTGCGAGGCTGGTCGCGCCGCTCGAGAGCCAGTGCAGGTGGTCCAGCGTCACGCGGAGCGCCGGCCGCGCCTCCGCGCACGCCTCCTTGCCTCCGGTGTAGACGCGCAGCGAGGGCCCCGAGGCCATGGCCACCGCAGCCACCCTGCCCGCGCCCGCCGCGAGGACGGCCGGCGAGAGCTCGGCGCAGGCGCAGTCGGCGACGGCGCCCGGCCCCGCGGAGCGCGAGCCCGTCGAGCGCAGCGCCAGCGAGGTGACGAGGAACGACGCGAGCGGGCTCGCCAGCAACGGCAGCAACACCTTCCCCCCGAGCGCCGACCAGCGGACCGCCTCGCTCCCGTAGGCGACCGCCGCGACCCCCGTGAGCGCGCCCACGAGCGCGTGCGTCGTCGACACGGGGAGCCCGGTCCGCGTCGCGATCGCCACCCACGCGGCCGCCCCGGCCAGCGTCGCCAGGGCCGCGGTGAGCGTGGGCTTCACGCCGGACGCGATGACTCCGCTTCCGAAGGTCGAGAGCAGCGCCCCGGCGAAGAAGACGGCGAGCAGGCCGCCCGCGGCCGTGAACGCCGTTCCCCAGAGGATGGCCTTCCGGTAGTCGGCGACCCCGCTCCCCACGAGCGTGGCGACGCCCTTCGACACGTCGTTCGCTCCGTTCGCGAAGGCGAGGAGGGCGGCGACCGCGAGGATGGCGATGAGCTGGACGTTCACGAGCGCTCCTTCCCCTCGTCGCCCGCGTCGAGGGCGCCGGAGCAGCTCGAGCCCGCGCCGGCGGTGCATCCGAAGCAATGCCCGCCCGTCGCGATGCGGCTACCGGCGAGGGCGTCGAGCGAGGTCGCGTCCCACACCGTCTTCGGGCCCCTGGCGGCCGCGCCGCCGAGCTCGATGTCGAGCATCTGGTTGAAGTCGCAGTCGTGGAGGCGGCCGTCCCACGCCACGCTGAGGAGCGACCGGCACATGAGCTCCGGCACGGTGGCCGGGTTGAAGTGGTTCACGAGGAGCGCCAGGTAGCGATCGAGCTGCCCGCTCCGCTCGAGGAACCGGGCGAAGCGCTGGATGGGCATGTTGGTGAGGGTGAGGAGCTGGTGGAACTCGATCCCGAAGAGCCGCGCCAGCTCCTCGCGGTACTTCGCCTCGAGCCGCGCCTGGGGCGGCGGCAGCGAGGCGCCGAGCGGGTTGTAGACGAGGTCGAGGCGGAGCGCGGAGCCGGGCCGGCCGTAGCCGAGCGCGTTCAGGTTCCAGAGCGCGAGGATGCTCTTGCCGAACGCGCCGCGGCCGCGCTGCTTCTCGACGTTCTCGGCCTGGTAGCAGGGCAGGCTCGCGACGACGTGCACCTCGTTCGCGGCCAGGAACTCGGCGAGGTCCTCCAGGCCCGGCTCGAAGAGGACGGTGAGATTGCAGCGGTCGATGACGCGCCGGCCGAGCCGCCTCGCCTCGGTGACGAGGAAGCGGAAGCTCTCGTTCATCTCCGGCGCGCCGCCGGTGAGATCCAGCAGCTCGACGCGAGGGTTCGCCGCGAGGATCTCGACGACGCGCTCCGCGACGTACCGGGACATCCGCTCCGTGCGCTTCGGGCCCGCCTCCACGTGGCAATGGTGGCAGGCCATGTTGCAGAGCTTCCCCACGTTCACCTGCAGCGTCCGGACCTCGCCCCGGACGAGCTCGAGGCCGTTCTCCCGGAGCGCGCCGTCGAACGACGGCAGGGCCGGCAGCGGCGCTGCCCTTCGGGCGGCCGCGGCGGTCATGCGCAGCACCCCGTCCCGCCCGGGCCGCACGCGGGTCCGGCCTCGGTGGTGACGCGGTACCCCTCGCCCTTCGTCTCGCGCGGATCCCGCCGCAGCGTGCC
>DATDDC010000803.1:0-2797 GCA_036523995.1 Anaeromyxobacter sp. | reverse complement strand
GAGCGGCGACGACCGCGCGCTCCGCTCCGCCCTCCGCGAGGTGCTCCGCGCCCTGGCCGCGGCGATCCCGGCCGGCGAGGAGTCGACGGTCTCGGTGAGCAGCGTGGGCGCCGAGCCAGTCGTCGAGCTCTCCGCCGCCATCGCTGCGCCGGCGGAGGTGGGCGCGGTCGCTCGCGCGCTCCTCGCGCCCCACGGCGCGATCGTCGAGGAGGACGCGGCGGCGGGCCACGGCTGGCGCCTGCGCATCGCGCTGCCGCCGGTCCCGGCCGCCCAGGCGGCGGGGAGCGACGCTGCACTCGTTTGACGGCCGGCGGGGGGGCCGATAGCATCGCCCCGGCTTCGCGCCACCGGGAGAGCACATCGTCCGCCTCGGGCACATCAGCGATCTTCACGTCGCCGACCGGAACCGCTATCCGCGGAACGGCTTCGCCGCCAAGGACTGCGAGCGCCACTCGGCCAAGCTCGCCAAGGGCCTCCTCGACGCGCTCCGCGAGGTGAACGTCGACCACCTCGTCGTCACGGGCGACCTCACGTTCTCGGGGGAGCCGCGCGAGTTCGAGCGCGCCGCCGAGATGCTGCGGCCCTTCGCCGAGGCGCGGAAGCTCACCGTCGTGCCCGGGAACCACGACGTCTGGACCGAGGAGTCGGTCGAGACGGGGCGCTTCCTCCGCACGGTGGGGCCCGACGGCAGGGGCATGCGCAAGGCCGCGCCGAGCTATCCCTGCGTCGTGCCCCTCGGCGACGACGCGGTCCTCGTCGCCCTCGACTCGGCGCGCTTCGGCGAGGATCCCTGGACCACCGCCGGCCGGCTCGGGTCGGAGCAGCTCCGCGCCGCCCGCGAGCTGGTGCGGGAGCACGCCAAGCAGGGCAGGGCGGTGGTGCTCGCCTTCCATCACCACGTGGTGCTGCCGCCCGAGCGCGTCGAGTCCGACGCCCGCGTGGCGCGGATGCCGCTCGCGGACGCCGACCAGGTGGTGCGGCTCGTCGCCGAGCTCCCCGTGGCGGCGGTGCTGCACGGTCATCGCCACGTCGCCTTCCGCGTCGACCTGCCCGGCGCGACGGGACCGACGCCGGTGCTCTGCGCCGGCTCCGGCTCGCGCGTGGCGGACGAGCCGGTCCGGCGCGCTCGGGCGTACGTGTACGAGCTCGACCGCTCGGGCCTGCGGGGCGTCGAGGCGTTCGTCGCCGGCATGGAGTGAACCCATGAAGAAGCTTCTCGCGGTGGCGCTGCCCGCCGGGCTGGCCGTGCTCGCCGCCATCCTCCTCGTCTCCAACATGCGCTCGCGCCAGGACGCCGCCGACGCGCGCGTCGAGCGCGCGCGCCTGAAGCGCGACTTCACCGAGCGCGCCCAGTCGGCGAAGGCGCTCCCCCCCGACCGCCTCCCCGAGTGGCAGGCCGAGGTGGTGGCGCTCTCGCGCTGGTACTTCGGCGAGCTGCAGGCCATCAAGAACCGCCACCCCGCCGAGCCGCCGCGCCCGAGCGGCGTCGAGGCGGCCGAGGCGGAGATGCAGGGCAAGATGAAGAAGGAGCAGCGCGAGCAGCTCCAGGACTTCCAGAAGTACGCGGAGTCGCGGCTCGCGCTCCTGCGCGACGGCTCCTATGCGGCCCGCGTCTCGGGGGCGGCCGAGGGGATGCGGCTCGATCTCATCGCCGTGGAGCCCGGCAAGGGACCGGACGGCTCGGCGGGCCTGCGCATCGACTTCGGGCTGTGGGGGGCGCCGCGCTACGTCGAGCGGGAGCGGGCCGGCGACAAGAGCGTCACGCGCAACGTCGTGCCGGTCATGTTCAAGCGGATCGCCTTCGCGTTCCTCGACCCCACCGGGAAGCTCTACGGCGAGATGAGCGGGGCGGGCGAGCCGTACCAGAAGCTCTCCGACCCGGAGCGCTTCGCGGACGACTTCCCGCCCGGCGTCCTCTTCGGCACGTGGTGGGTGGAGCTCTTCCCGCGGGAGGCCGCCAAGGTGAAGTTCGAGCTCGCCGTGGACGTGCGCGCCCCGAGCGGCGCGGTGCGCCCCTCCACGTTCCAGCTCGAGGTGCCCGTGCCGGAGGCCTGGAAGCTCCCGCCCGGCGCGACGTTCCAGGCGGAGGTCCGAGAGGCGCCGAGCGCGCGGTGACGGTGGCGGGGGGCAAGAAGACGCCCGGGAAGCGTTCGGCCGGCGGCGCGGCGAAGGGGCCACGCGCCCTCCCGGATCCGAAGGGCGACGCTCCCCTCGAGGAGCTGTCGCGCGACGCGCTCTCCGTCTTTCTCTACGTGGCGCTCCTCCCCGAGGAGGCGCGCGCCATCGTGAAGCAGCTCGGGCTCTCGGTGCCGGGCTTTCGCACCGAGGCGCTCTCCGACGTGGAGACCTGCGACGTCCTCGCCGACGAGATCCGCGCCGCGCCCGGGACGCGCGCGCACGTCGTCGAGAAGCTCCGCGCCGCCTTCGGCGGCATCCCGCTCCCGGACGTGGCGCTCGATCCTCCCGGCGCGGACGACCTCCTCGCCGTGGGCAGCTCCGATCACGGCCTCACCTTCGCGCTCTGGCGCGTCCTCGCCGATCCGGACCCGGCCGTTCGAGCCCGGGCGAACCCCCCGCTCGAGCGCCTGGTCAAGGACTACTACGGGCCGGCGCCCGAGGGCGCGAAGCCGCGCGAGAAGAAGGCGGACGCCGCGGAGCGCACCGCGGAGCTCGAGGCGAGGCTGGAGCAGCGCGAGAAGGAGCTCGAGAAGGAGCGCGCCGACGGAGAGGCGCGGCTCTCCTCGGCCCGCAAGAAGGCCGAGGAGCAGCGGGAGAAGCTCCAGGCGTGGCTCAAGGA
>DATDDC010000802.1:0-7037 GCA_036523995.1 Anaeromyxobacter sp. | reverse complement strand
CCGCGGTCGCGATCGTGATCGCCCCGGAGGCCGCCGTGCGCGAGGGGCCGGAGGAGGCGCTCCGCCCGGCGCTGCGCCTTCCCGAGGGCGCGGCCGTGCGGCTCCTCGAGACGCGCGGCGACGCGGAGCGCGTGCGGCTCCAGAACGGCTTCGAGGGGTGGATGAGCGCGAGGGAGCTGGAGCGGCTGTGACGCTGCCACCCCGTCGGTCCCGGCGTTTTGCCAGTGAGCCGAGGACACACCTGCGCGCCGGCCCCGTCCGGCCGGGGGTGTGTCACGCGCAGCGAAGGTGCTCCGCCAGCGCGCGCGGACCGCGGCGGAAGGCGTCGAGGGCGTCGTCGGCGGGGGAGCGCCTCGAGGCGGCGCGCTCGGCGAGCGGCGCGAGCCAGATGCGCTCGTCCTGCCCTCGCTCGCCGCAGCAGCTCTGGCGGCAGAGCCCGGCCGATGCGGCGTCGAGGAGGGCGCGGGCGATCTCGGCGATGGGCCTGCCGTCGGGAGCCTTGCCCGAGAGCCCGTCCTTCCCGGCGGCGCGCCCGAAGCTGCGCCGCTCCTCGACGCCGAAGCGCTTCACGAGGTCCCAGGCCCAGGCGCGCGCCTCGCGGTCGTAGAGGATCCCCTTCCAGAGCGCGAGGAGCGCCTTCGTCATCGGCACGTCGCAGGAGTCCGCGCCGCGCACCTCGACGACGCCCTTCACCCGGACCTCCGGGAAGAGCGTCGTGAGGTGGTCCTCCCAGTCGGCGAGCGTGGCCCGCTCGCCCTGGAGCCCCTCCGCGAGGAAGGCGCGGAAGGTCTTGCCGCGCGGGTCGAGGTAGTGGCTCCCGCGGCGGACGAAGATCATGGGCACGTCGAGCGCCCACTCCGCGTAGCGGCGATAGGCCTCGTCCTCGAAGCCGTCCTCGAAGGGAAACGCGGGGAGCCCGCAGCGCGCCGGATCGGTCTCCTCCCAGGCATGGGTCCGATAGCTCTTCCAGCCGACCTCGCGACCGTCGACGATGGGCGAGTTCGCGTAGAGGGCCACGATGGCCGGCTGGACGGCGAGGGCTACCCGGAGCTTCTCGGCCATGTCGCGCTCGCCCGAGAAGTCGAAGCTCGCCTGGGCCGAGGCGGTCATCGCCATCATGTCGGGAGCCAGGCGGCCGCGCGCCGAGAGGAAGGGCCGCATGACCTCGTAGCGGTTCTTCGGCATCCACGGCGACGTGGCGGGGGTGCCCCACGGCCGGTAGCCGCCGGAGAGGAACTCGACCCCGAGCTCCTCCCCGATGGCCCGGCACTTCTGGATGTGCCGGTCGAGTTCGGCCGCGACCATGTGGACGTCCGCGAAGGGACGCCCCGACAGCTCGATCTGGCCGCCCGGCTCGATGGAGACGGTGAGCCCCGACTTCCGGGAGGCGATGATCCGCCCCTCCTCCTCGAACGGCTCGTAGCCGAAGCGAGTGAACCCCCGCAGCACCGCGCCGATGCCGCGCTCGCCCTCGTACGGCACCGGCTCGAGGGTCCCGGCTCGCAGGACGAGCTTCTCGTGCTCGAGGCCGACCTTCCAGCCCTCGCGGGGCCGCTCGTTCCGGCGAAACACCGCCACGAGGTCCTCGAGGCCGCGCACGTCGGGGCTCTGTCCTGTCCGGGCGTCGAGGGACATGGGGACGTTCCTAATAGCCGCTCGGCGGGGCCTTGTCGAAGGCGGCGGGCGTCCGCGGGCGCGGAGCGCTCCCCCGTCGCGCCGTACCTCGACGGGGCAGCGCGAAATACCTCGGACCCCGTGCGTACGCCGGGCATAGAAGGGACCCCTCCATGCTCGACGCTCCCTTGCATCCCGCCCTCGTGCACGTCCCGCTCGGCCTGTCCTTCGTCGTTCCGCTCGTCGCCATCGGGATCTCCATCGCGTTCTGGCGCGATCGGCTGCCGCGCTCGGCGTTCGCGATCCTCGCGGCCCTGCAGCTCGTCCTCGCCGGCTCGGGGCTCGCCGCCATGGCCGCCGGGGACCGGGATCAGCGCCGCGTGGAGAAGGTCGTGGGCAGGAAGGTCGTCCACGATCACGAGGAGCGAGGGGAGGCCTTCGTGTGGGCGGCGTTCGCGGTGGCGGCGCTGGCGACCGCCCTCCTCCTCGTCCCCGGTCGCGTCCTGGGGGGTGCGGCGGCGCTCACCATCGCCGGCACGGTCGCCGTCGCAGCGCTCGCCTTCGCCACCGGCAAGGCCGGCGGAGAGATCGTCTACCGCCATGGAGGCGCCGCAGCCTACTCGACCCACACGAAAGTAGCCGTGCCAGCTGGGGGCGGACTTCGGCAGGATCACGACTGATCGAGCCGGGCGGGCGCCGCCGGGGCATCGATCGGCGCCGTCGCGCGTTCTTCCCGCATCGGACCGGTGCGGCCGATCGGCTTGCACCGCCGTTCGCGCCACCCTATCCTCGACGATCACGTAGGTTTTTCGATTGCATTCCCCTCATTCCCCGGCCCCCCGATGATCCGCCCCTTCCGGCTGTTCACCACCCTCGCTGCCGCGCTGGCGCTCGCCCTCGGCGTGACCACGCGCTTCGTCCGCGCCGACGCGGACGCGCGACCCGCGGTCGCATACAAGGGCGCGGTCCCCGTCCACGCCCGCGAAGGCGAATCGGGCGAGTACCGGCTCGACCGGCTGCCGATCCTCTCCCGCGTCATCCTGTCCGTGAAGGACAACTACGTCGATCCGTCGCGCTTCGATCCCAAGCAGATGGTGGTCTCGGCGCTCGAGTCGGTGGAGAAGGTCGTCGCGGAGGTGATGGTCCAGGGCGACGCGAAGTCGCCGAAGCTCACGCTGACGGTGGGCTCCGCGCAGAAGGAGCTCGACATCTCCGGCCTCGACTCCATCTGGAAGATCCGGACGGTGCTGGGCGAAGCCATGGGCTTCATCCAGGAGCACCTCGTCGCGCACAAGGAGCTGAAGGAGATCGAGTACGCCGCGGTGAACGGCATGCTCTCCACGCTCGACCCGCACACCATCCTGCTCGAGCCCAAGTACTTCAAGGAGATGAAGCTCCAGACCCGCGGCGAGTTCGGCGGGCTCGGCTTCGTCATCCAGATGCGCGACGGGAACCTCACGGTCGTGCGCGTCCTCAGGAGCACGCCCGCGCAGCGCGCCGGCATCAAGCCGAAGGACGTGATCCAGAAGATCGAGGAGCAGTCCACTATCAACATGGACCTCCAGGACGCGGTGGACCGCCTGCGCGGCAAGCCGGGCACCAAGGTCGCCATCACCATGAACCGGGCGAGCTGGAGCGAGCCGAAGCGGATGACCCTCTCCCGCGAGGTGATCCAGGTGGAGACCGTGCCCCAGGCGCAGCTCCTCGAGGGGAACGTCGGCTACATCAAGCTCTCCCAGTTCTCGGCCAACACCGCCCGCGACGTGTCGCAGTCGCTCCAGCGCCAGGCGGCACAGTCGGGCGGCAAGCTCGCCGGCCTCGTGCTCGACCTGCGCGGCAACCCGGGCGGCCTGCTCGAGCAGGCCATCCAGGTCTCGGACCTGTTCCTCTCCGAGGGCGTCATCGTGAAGACCGTGGGCGGCGGCGACAAGCAGCGCATCCACGAGGTGAAGGAGGCGAGCGCCGATCCCGGCGACCAGACGGACCTGCCCCTCATCGTGCTCGTGAACAACAGCTCGGCCTCGGCGAGCGAGATCGTGGCCGGCGCGCTCAAGAACAACGGCCGCGCCCTCGTCATCGGCCGCACCACCTTCGGCAAGGGCTCGGTGCAGGTGCTGCACGACTTCAACGAGCCGGGCCGCCCCAACGAGGAGGCCGCGCTGAAGCTCACCATCGCGCAGTACCTCACGCCCGGCGACGTCTCGATCCAGGAGACGGGCATCACGCCCGACGTGCTCCTCCTGCCCGGCCGCGCCCTGAAGGAGCAGGTGAACTACTTCGCGCCGCCGCGCTCCATGGGCGAGGCGGATCTCGACCGCCACTTCTCGAACCCCGCCGGCGCGGCCGAGGCGGCCCGCAAGGAGAAGAAGAAGCGCGTGGAGAAGGCGCCCCTCGAGCTCCGCTACCTCCTCGACGAGAAGGAGGACGAGGTGGCGAAGGCGATCCGGCGCGAGGGCAAGGGCGAGTCGCCCCACGGGGACCTCGACCTCACCCCCGAGCAGCAGGAGGACGAGGAGGCCGACGCCGATCCCGACCGCTTCGTCGAGGACTACCAGATCCGCTTCGCCCGCGAGCTGCTCCGCCGCGCCCCGTTCGCCGACCGCGCGCGCCTGTTCGAGGCGGCGAAGGGCTTCGTGGCCGAGCGGCACGCCCAGGAGGAGGCGCGCCTCGAGGCGCGCTTCAAGGAGCTGGGCGTCGACTGGGCCGCCGGATCCGCGCAGGGCACGCCCCGCGCCGCCGTCTCCCTCGCGCCGCCCGCGGCGAGGGACATGAGGGCGGGCGAGACGGTCCAGTGGACCGTCACCGTCGAGAACAAGGGCGACGCGGCCTTCCGCAGGCTCCGCGCCTACACGCTCGTCGACAAGGACCCGCTGCTCGACCGTCGCGAGTTCGTCTTCGGGACGGTGCGGCCCGGCGAGCGGAGGAGCTGGTCCGTCCCCGTGAAGATCCCGAAGGGCATGGACACCCGCCGCGACGAGATCGCCCTCCACTTCGAGGACGACGCCGGCAAGGCGCCGCCCGACGTCGCCACGAGCTTCGGCATCGTGGAGATCCCGAAGCCGGTGTTCGCCTTCTCCGTGCAGCTCGACGACAAGGCCGGCGGGAACGGCGACGGGCTCGCCCAGCGCGGCGAGACCTTCCAGGTCCGCGTGGACGTGAAGAACGCGGGCGGCGGCCCCGCCGGCGAGAAGACCTACGTGTCGCTCAAGAACCTCGGCGACGAGAAGCTCTTCATCAAGAAGGGGCGAGAGGTGATCGGCGCCCTCAAGCCCGGGGAGTCGAAGAGCGCCACGCTCGAGGTGGAGCTGCGCCGCGGCTCGAAGTCCGAGACGCTCCCGGTCCGGATCGCCATCGTCGACGAGAAGATGGACGAGTACATCACGGAGAAGCTCGAGTGGCCGGTGGTGAAGGACGATCCCGCCGTCCAGCCCGCCAAGGGCTCGGTGGTGGTCGCCTCGGCCGACACCGTGGTGCGCGCGGGCGCCTCGTCCGCTTCACCGCCGCTCGCCACCGCCCGCAGGGGCGCGGTCCTGCCCGTCGACGCCAGGGTGGGCGAGTTCTGGCGGGTGGAGTGGGCGAAGGGCCGCTTCGGCTTCGCCCCCGACGCCGACGTGAAGCACGCCAGGGGTCCGCGCTCCGGCCAGATCGCCGCAGCCTGGCAGCGGGAGCCGCCGCGCATCGCGCTCCTGCCCGATCCCGTCCGCGGCGCGCCGGTGGTGGACGGCGACCAGTTCCGGCTCCAGGGCACCGCGTCCATCCCCGCCGGCGTCGATCCGGGCTCGGCCCGGCTCCGCGACGTCTTCGTGTACGTGAACGACCAGAAGGTCTTCTTCAAGGTCGTGCCCGAGACGACGAACCAGTCCCGGATGGACTTCGCGACCGACGTGCCCCTCAAGCCGGGGAACAACGTCGTCACCGTGTTCGCCCGCGAGGACGACGAGTTCCAGACGCGCCGGAGCGTGGTCGTCTACCGCCGGCCGCCTCCCGAGGTGGCGCAGGAGGCGGCCGCGGCCAAGCGGGCGGGACAGTAGCGGGCGGCTGCTCAGCCGCTGATCGCTTTGCTCGACTTTCCTTACAGGTCGCCCGAAATCCACGCGGGCGACCGTGTCCCGTTTGAAGCGGCAGCGGCCTAAGTGCTCGACATGCCGAAGCAGGGCCGGCTGGCCCAGGGCTTGAAGAGCTTGGGGGCATGCTCGTCCGCCTCCTCTACGCGGCCCTGTTCCTGACCCTCCTCGGGGCGTTCCCGAGATCGGCCACCGTTCGCGCGGCCGGGGGGCGTTCCGAGGCGTCCGCGGCGGTGACGGGCCCCACCTGGGCGCCCCGGCCGATGCCCGAGCGGTACTGCGCCGCCGAGGACCGCCTCGACATCGGGGATATCGGCCCGGCGCCGGATTTCGCTATCCCGCGGATCGACAGGTAGAATTCCGCCTGAATGGCGGATCGGAAAGCCTCGTCCGCCCCATCCTCCGCGGCAGGAACGAGAAGCGGGGCGGGGTTCGAGCTGCGCCTCGAGCGCGGCGGGGCTTACGTGCGCCTCGCCGATCAGGCCATCGCCCCCGGCCTTCGCCTCGAATCGCTGACGCTCCAGGTCCCCGACGTGAAGTTCCCGTTCGACGTCGGCCTCGGGTCCGCCCAGTTCCGCCACCGGCTCGCCGATCTCGTGGAGCTCTCCGTCGTCGTCGAGCCCTCGGCCGCGGAGGCCGCCCTCGGCGAGGCGGGGCTCGCGGCGTTCGGCCTCGAGGACGTCCGGCTCGCCGCGCGCGAGGGCTTCCTCGAGATCGCGGGCCGGCTCTCGGGCGGGCCCGCGTTCACGATGAAGGCCGGCCTCCTCCCGGCCGGAGAGCAGGGGCTCCGGCTCGCCTTCCACTCGCCGCGCATCCTCGGCCCCTCGCCGCTCCCCTCCGCGGCGCTCCCGCACTACGGGCAGGCGGTGCTGGACGCCGTCGGCGAGGAGCGCATGCCGGTGGAGCCCATCGGCCCCCTCCTCCGGCGCCTCCTCGCCGGACGCGGCTGGAAGCTTCCGCGCACCGCGGAGGTCCGGCTCGCCCGCGCCGAGATCTCGGGCGGGCTCGTGCGCCTGGGCTGGGACCGGGGAGCGGCTGGCCCGGCGGCGACGTCGGGCGATCCCGATCTGCTCGCCGCCGACGAGGGGGCGCGGGCGTTCCGCGAGGCCGAGGCGCACGTGGCGCGCGGCGACCCCGACGCCGCCCGCGAGGCCTACCTCGCCGCCGGCCCCGCCGCGACCTCCCATCCCTTCGGCGCCGAGCGGCTCCTCTCGCTGCTCGCGCTCGAGGACCGCTTCCACGAGGAGGCGCTGGACCTCGCCGCCGAGTGGCTCGCCCGGCGCCCGGGATTCGCGCCCGCGCTCGCCACCGAGGCCGCCGTGCGCATCGCCCGGGGCGAGGAGGCCCGCGCCGCGCGCG
>DATDDC010000801.1:0-7201 GCA_036523995.1 Anaeromyxobacter sp. | reverse complement strand
CCCTCCTCGCGCGGCCCCGGCGCGAGGCGCCGACGGCGTCGCCGCCGCTCGAGGCGGCGGCACGAGGAGCTGGCGCAGGCGACGCGGCCGCGGCGCGCCGGGATCCCAGCTTGTCAGACCCGCCGGCTAGCCTCGCGGGGCCGCTCTCACCGGCGGTGCCCCACGTCCCGGAGGATCCGAGAGATGGCCGTGAAGGTCATGGTCGCAACCGCGATCGCGAACGCCGCGATCGAGAAGCGCGCGCCTGCCCGGCGCGACGGCACCGCGCCCGCGAAGCCGAAGCGGCGCCGCTCGTCCGTCTATGACGCGGACGGCAACGAGGTCTTCATCACCCTCATATGCCTCAAGTGCCACAAGATGCGGCCGCTCTCGCAGTTCGGGCTGCGGAAGATGGCCGACGGCGCCATCCGCAACCAGCCGTGGTGCCGGACCTGCCGCTCGGGAGCGGGCGCGGAGAGGGGCGCGAGGCCGAGGGAGTCTGCAGAAACCGTGGAGCCCTCCGCGGCGGAGGTCCCCGCGATCGAGGCCGCGCCGGCAGGCGCCCAGGCGTCGGCGGCGCAGCGCCCGTCGTCGAGCGTCGCCGCGGAGGTCGCCGCCGCGCTCGCCGCCGGTATGCGGCGCTGAGTCGCACGATGTGTGGAGACGGAGGTGCCGCAGCCCTTCGCGGCGCGCGTCCCTGTCCGAAGCGCAGCGGTGGGGCGGCTCGCCGAGATCGCCTGCGCCCCCGCCACGAGGGCACTAAACCGGGTGAGGGCCGTGCTTTCGTCCCGCCGAAAATGGCGGCGCACCTGCAGGGGCGGGTGCGTAAATAGACCATATGGCTCCATAACTTAGCGCCCGATCTCGTTTGCTCCTTCGAGGGTTGCGCGGGTAGGATTCGGGCCGCTCAGGTTCACCGCGCCCGCAGTTCCTACCTACGGCTGGAGATGAAAATGGCTGAGTCTTCGCTGAAGAAGAAGCTGAAGGAGAAGATCGAGGCGTTCCGGCCTCGAACGACGAAGCTCAACAAGGAGTTCGGGGAGGTCGTGATCGACAAGGTCACGATCGGGCAGGCCATCGGTGGCGCGCGCGACGTGCGCTGCCTCGTGACGGACATCTCCTATCTCGACCCGCAGGAAGGCATCCGCTTCCGCGGCAAGACCATCCCGGAGACGTTCGCCGCGCTGAAGCCGCACGTCGTCGCGGACGCCGAGATGCCGACGGTCGAGTCGTTCTTCTGGTTCCTGCTCACCGGCGAGATCCCGAACAAGGACGAGGCCCAGGAGGTCTTCCGCGAGTGGAAGCAGCGCGGCGATCTCCCGAAGTACGTCGTCGACGTGCTCCGCGCCATGCCGCGCGACACCCATCCCATGACGATGTTCTCGGCCGGCATCCTCTCGATGCAGCGCGAGTCGGCGTTCATGAAGCGCTACAGCGAGGGGAACCTCAAGAAGACGGACATGTGGGATCCGATGTACGAGGACTCGATGACGCTCCTCGCGCGGCTCCCCGCGCTCGCCGCGTACATCTACCGGATGAAGTACAAGGGGGACACGTTCATCCCGTCGGATCCCAAGCTCGACTGGGGCGGCAACTTCGCCCACATGATCGGGCAGAAGAAGCCGTACGACGACGTCGCCCGCATGTACTTCATCCTCCACTCGGATCACGAGTCGGGGAACGTCTCCGCCCACACCGCCCACCTCGTCGCGTCGGCGCTCTCGGACGCGTACTACTCCTACTCGGCCGGCATCAACGGCCTCGCCGGCCCGCTGCACGGCCTCGCGAACCAGGAGGTGCTCGGCTGGATCCAGGGGGCGATGAAGAAGCTGAACAACCAGGTGCCCTCGAAGGAGCAGCTGAAGCAGTTCCTCTGGGACACCCTCAACGCCGGCCAGGTCATCCCGGGCTACGGGCACGCGGTGCTCCGCAAGACCGACCCGCGCTACACGGCGCAGAACGAGTTCGCGAAGAAGCACCTGCCGAACGACCCGCTCTTCCAGCTCGTGAACATGATCTACGAGGTGGCGCCGGGCGTCCTCACCGAGCACGGGAAGACCAAGAACCCGTGGCCGAACGTCGACGCGCACTCGGGCGTCATCCAGTGGTACTACGGCGTCCGCGAGTGGGACTTCTACACGGTCCTCTTCGGCGTCGGCCGCGCCCTGGGCGTCCTCGCGAACCTCGTGTGGGACCGCGGCCTCGGCTTCGCCATCGAGCGGCCGAAGTCGGTCACGACCGAGATGCTGGAGAAGTGGGCCAAGGACGGCGGGAGGAAGATGGACAAGTAACCGCCTCCGCTTCCTGACGAAACTGGCCGCTCCCGCGAGGGGGCGGCCTTTTTCGTCCCGCCCGTAATGCGTGGTTGGCGGTCGAATGCGAATGCGCATAGGCTGGGACATGTCGCCGCGGTCGCCGGGGGCGCAGGTCCTGAACGACTTCCTCGAGTCGCGCGCGCTCGACTGGGAGTCCTTCGTCGCGTTGCTCCTCGACTCGACGCGGGACGGCGTCGTCGTGGTGGCCGGCGACGGCCGGGTCGTGTTCGCGAACCGCGCCGCGAGGACGCACGTCGCCGTGGCTCCGGGCGCTCCCCTCCGCGACTCCGTCCCGGAGCTCGGGGCGGACCTCGACCGCGCGCTCGCGGGCGACGAGGAGGCGCCGGGCGCGGTCCTCCACCGAGGCGAGGCCACCTATCTCACCAAGGTCACCCCCCTCACGGGCGCGGGCTCGGTCCTGGGCGCGCTCTGCGTCTTCGTCGAGATCACCGACTCGGACTCGATCGTGCGACAGATGCGCGCCTACGAGGAGCTGACCCGCGAGCAGGAAGCCATCATCGACTCCTCGGCGGACGGGCTCTGGATCTGCGACGGCCAGGCGAACGTGCTGCGCGTCAACCCGGCCTCGGAGCGGCTCAACGCCATCACCGCGGCGCAGGTGGTCGGCCGCAACATGCGCGACCTCGTCCAGGAAGGCTTCATCGATCGGTCCGTCACGCTCGAGGTGATCCGCACCGGCGGTCCGGTGAACATGTTCCAGACGCGCAAGGACCGGAAGCTGATGGTGGGCGGGGTGCCGGTTCGCGACGACGCCGGCCGGATCATCCGCGTGGTGGTGAACGAGCGCGACATCACGGAGATCGACGCGCTCCACCGGCAGATCGAGGAGCACGAGAACATGCGGGATCGCTTCCGCGATCAGATGCTCGAGATGCAGCTCGAGAAGATCGAGTCGCGCCGCGTGATCGCGAAGAGCCCGTGCATGCAGAAGGCGCTCCGCCAGGCCATCAAGGTCGCCTCGGTGGACTCCACCGTGCTCATCCTCGGAGAGTCGGGCGTGGGGAAGGGCCTCATCGCCGACCTCATCCACAAGTACTCGAGGCGCGCCGAGAAGCCGCTCGTGAAGCTCAACTGCGGCGCCATCCCCGAGTCGCTCGTGGAGGCGGAGCTCTTCGGCTACGAGAAGGGGGCGTTCACCGGGGCGCAGGCGACGGGCAAGCCCGGGTACTTCGAGCTCGCCGACGACGGGATCCTGTTCCTCGACGAGATCGCGGAGCTGCCCCTCTCGTCGCAGGTGAAGCTCCTGCGCTTCCTTGAGGACGGAAAGGTGATGCGCGTCGGCGGCACCCAGGCGCGCAAGCTCGACGTGCGGATCCTGGCCGCCACGCACCGCGATCTGCGGGCCATGGTGGACCAGGGCGGCTTCCGCCTCGACCTGTTCTACCGGCTCAGCGTCATCCCGCTGCTCGTCCCGCCCCTGCGCGAGCGCACCGAGTGCATCCTCCCCACGCTCCGCCATTACATCGACGTGTTCGGCGAGCGCATCGGCGCGCGCCGGCGCCTCTCCCGCGCCGCCTGCGACGCCCTGCTCGCCTACCCGTGGCCCGGCAACGTGCGGGAGCTCATCAACCTCTGCGAGCGGCTCGTGGTCATGAGCGAGGCCGAGACGATCGACGTCGCGGATCTGCCCGCCGACATCGTGAGGCGCTCCGGCAAGTCCGGCGGCGGCACCTCCTGGCCCGACGAGTTCACGCTCCAGCAGGCCATCGAGAGCACCGAGCGCGCGATGCTGTTGCAGGCGCGCCAGCAGTACGCGAACCAGGCCCTCATCGGGCGGGCGCTCGGCGTGAACCAGTCCACCGTCGCGCGCAAGCTCAAGAAGTACGGGATCGCCTGAGCGCTCGCCCAGGCGTGACGGAACGCGGAGGCCCCGCGGGCGAGCGATGCCCGCGGGGCCTTCCAGCTCCCGCGCCGCCGGCTAGAAGTAGAACCACATCGCGCCCTGGACGCGGTTCAAGGCCCCGCTCTGTCCGTCGAACTGCGTGCGATGCGCCCACTGGTACTCGACGCCCGTGGCGAGCCCTCCCCAGAGCTTCTGCACGACGTTCACGTGCACGCTCTCCTGGAGCTTGTCCTCGGCCGTCGACGCCACGGCCGCGGATGCCTCGCGTCGCCCGTAGTAGCCGCTCACCGCAGTGGTCTTCGTGACCTCGGCCGTGAGGCCGGCGTATCCGCCGGTCGTGACGATGTTCTTCACGGTCGTCCCCACCACGGCCGCGTCTCCGAAGTCGCCGTTGCCGAGGTGATTCACGCCGTCGAGATGGCTCACGTGGGCCTGGATCGTCACCGGCCGCCCGAGGCCGGGGACGGGCACCTCGACGCCGAGCTGCGCGCCCCACGCGGCCGTCCGGTCCACCGTGGCACGGTTCTGCGTGAACGCGACCGCGCCCTGGACGGTGAAGCCGGAGAGCGCGTAGTGCACCTTCCCCGTGAAGACGGGGAGCGCCGGGCTCTGCGCCAGCTCCGCCGGGATCGATCCATCCGGCGTGAGGACGGCGCTCTGCTCGGCGGACGCCGTCGCGGTGAGCCCCGCGCCCTTCCACCCGACCCGGAGCTGCGGGGAGCGGTTGTAGAGCTGGCCGGCGGGGCCGCCGAAGTCGATGGTGTTGTAGAACTGCTCGTTGTTCTGGAAGTTGGACCAGTACTGCCCGCCCAGGACGAAGGCGCCGTTCGCGAACGTCGCCTGGCCGTAGGCGTGGCGCAGCCGGAGCCCCCGGCTGTTCGAGACGTACGCGCTCCCCTCGCTCGTGACGAAGTCCGCCTCGATGAAGCCCTTGAGCTTCACCTCCTCCGCGTCGCCCGTCGCGGTGACGTTGAAGCGGCTCTCGCGCGCGTTCACCATCGTGTCGCTGTGCTGCGCGTCGGCGTCGCTGCGGAGCGGGACGGCCCCCGCCCCGCCGGCGAACTCGGGGACGCGGTTCCCGCCTCCACCCGCGATCTTGTCGCTGTAGATGACGTCGAGCTTGGCGTAGCCGCCGACCTTGATCTCGCCGGCCGAGGCGGGGCTCCCGCCGAGGAGCAGCGCGGCCGGCGCGAGCAGGAGGCCGGCGCGCGCGCGCATCCAGGGATTCCTCGTCTTCACGTTCTCTCTCATCGTCGGTCTCCGGCACTCGCGTGCTCAGTGGGTCGGTGCTGCACCTGCGTCGTTGGCCCCCTCGAGCCCTTCGCCTGGCGGCGGAAGGGGATCGGTCATCCGGCCTCGGCCCCGCGGCGCGCCTGCGGAGCCGCTCGGCGCGCGGCCGAGACCTCCTGGAGGGCCGAGTCGAGGATCTGGAACCCGCGGTCGAGCTGCTCGTCGGTGATGACGAGCGGCATGAGCGTGCGGATGACGTTCCCGAAGTTCCCGCACGAGACGAGGACGAGCCCCTTCTCGTAGCAGCGCCGCACGACCTCCTTCGTCTCCTCCGGCGCGGGGGTCTTCTTCTCCCGATCGCGGACGAGCTCGATGGCGAGCATCGGCCCGAGGCCGCGGACGTCGCCGACCAGCTCGTATTTCCGCTGCAAGGCGTCGAAGCGGGCGCGGATCTTCTCGCCGAGCTGCGCCGCGCGCGCGAGGAGGCCGTCCTCGACGAGGATCTCGAGCACCGCGAGCGCCGCCCGGCACGCGATGGGGTTCCCGCTGAACGTCCCGCCGAGGCCACCCACCTGCGGCGCGTTCATGAGGTCGGCCCGGCCCGTGACCGCGCTGAGCGGCAGCCCGCCCGCCAGGCTCTTCGCGACGGTGACGAGGTCGGGCGCGATCCCCCAGTGCTCGATCGCGAACAGCTTCCCCGCGCGGCCCATCGCGCTCTGGACCTCGTCCACGATGAGGACGATCCCGTGCTTCCTGCAGATCGCCTGGAGCTTCGCGAAGTAGTCCGGCGGCGGGGTGATGAACCCGCCCTCGCCCTGGATCGGCTCCGCGATGACCGCCGCCGTCTGCTCCGGCGCGACGTTCCCGACGAAGAACTCCTCGAGGTACTCCGCGCAGGCCGTGCCGCAGGAGGGATACCGGAGGCCGAACGGGCACCGATAGCAGTACGCGTTCGGCATCCGGTAGACCTCGGGCGCGAACGGCCCGAAGCCCTGCTTGTACGGCTTCACCTTCGCGGTGAGCGTCATGCCGAGCAGGGTGCGGCCGTGGAAGCCGTTCTCGAGCGCGATCACCGCCGGCCGCCTCGTGGCGTGCCGGGCGATCTTCACCGCGCTCTCCACGGCCTCCGCCCCGCTGTTTCCGAGCAGCGTCATCTTGTGGAAGTCGCCGGGCGCGAGCTCGTTGAGGCGCGCGGCGAGATCCACGTACGGCTCGTACATCGCGATGTGGAAGCAGGTGTGGATGTACTTCTCGGCCTGGTCCTTGATCGCGGCGACCACCTTCGGGTGCGCGTGCCCCACGTTCACGACGCCGATGCCGCCCGCGAAGTCGATGAGCTCCCGGCCGTCCACGTCCACCATCACGGCGCCGCGCGCCTCTCGGATGAAGGCGGGCGTCGCGTGGAACGTTCCCTGGGGCACGTGGCGGTCGCGGAGCGCCTGGTACTCCGCCTGTCTCGAGGTCATGCGCAGCCTTTCCGGAGCGACGGGCGGGCCGGTGCAGCCCGTCGGACGTCGCCGCGGGGGCTCGATAGCAGCGGCCGTACCAAGCGCGGCGCGGGCCCGAGCGCGCGGCGGAGGCCGCGGGAAGATCCCGCATTCACGGCGATCGGCGCGGGGGACGGCGGCTGCTGGCTGCCGCCGCGTCCGGCGACCGATGCGCCGGTGCCCGTTTCGATGCAGGCGCGCATAACCGGGTCGGACGGCGCCTCCGCTGCGCGCAAGGACGACGTCGCGAGAGGCGGCTCCGCGCCGTCGAGCCGGCGCGGCCGCGCCGAGCGGGCGGTTCCGGCGCCGACGCCAAGCCGCGGATC
>DATDDC010000800.1:0-9564 GCA_036523995.1 Anaeromyxobacter sp. | reverse complement strand
AAGTGATCGCCCGGAGCCGGCGGGGCTCCGGGATCCACGCGGACATGTTTGACGAGCCTCGTCGCGCAGGCGGCGCTCGCCGCGCTCCTGCGGACGGGCGCTGGAGAACATGCGCGGTCGCTTCAACCTCGCGCTCGGCATCGGGGCGGCGGGCTTCAGCGAAGGCAGGGTGTGCGCCGTGCCGGCGCGCGCGCCCCAGCCGGCACCGGAGAGCGCGGCCACCTGAGAGGCGGGCCGGCGCCGGCAGGGCCGCAGCGCCGGCGAGCGAGCCGTGGCGATCACACCTGCTGGAACGCCGCGAGCGCGTCCACCAGGCCGGCGCCGGTCGCTCCATCGTCGCCGGCGCTCGCCTGCAGCGGCGTCCGCATGTCGTCGCTGCTCGCCGCGTTCGCGTGCCCGACCGCGACGTCCCGCGCCGTCCGGCGCAGGATCGCCTTGATGTCGGACGGCGTGAGCCTCGGGTTCTTCTCCAGCAGCAGCGCGCACACGCCCGCGAGCTGCGGGGCCGCGGCCGACGTTCCGCTGAACACGCCCCAGCCGTCGTCGGGGCGCGTCTCGTCGCCCGGCTCGCCGTCGTTCGGGTTCGCCTCGTCGTGATCGATCTCGCACCCCGGCGGGATGGGCAGCATGATGTAGCTGGCGTGCGGCAGGAGGCCGACGAGCCCGCAGAAATCGGGCACGTGCCTCCCCGAGTAGATCTTGCTCTGGAACGCGCTGGCGTAGTCCGACGCCTGCATCCTTCCGGCTCGATCGACGTAGACGCCGCCGGCGGAGATCACGTCCGGCATCATCCCGGGGAAGGAGAAGTGGCCGTTCCCGGCGGAGAAGATCACCACCACGCCCGCCGCCACCGCGGACTGAACCTCGGCCTCGAGCGCCGCGAGGCTGTTGGGCAGGAGCGAGAGCTGCCCGCGCGCGCCCCGCAGGTCGTACCCCATGCTGATGGTGATGACGTGGGGCCTGTGCTCCATCGCCGCCTGGAACCCCTCCAGCATGCTGGCGCCGTCGCTGGGGCTGACGTCGTTGTCCACCTTCACGCCGATGAACGTCGCCCCGGGCGCGACCGCGAAGACGTTCGTCGACTCTCCGGTGCCGTGGCCGTTGGGGTCGGTCCTGTCGCCGACCGCGTGCGGCGCCAGGTCGACCGTCGAGGTGAACCGGTGGGCCGCGAAGAACGGATGGCTGCGGTGCGCGAACCCGCTGTCCACCATGACGACCCGCACGCCCTTGCCGGTCACGCCCGCCTCGTGAACCTCCTTCGCGCGAAGCAAGCGCGGCACGTCCTTCGGCATGGCGAGGTGGAAGTACTTCACGTGCGGCGGCTTCACCGAGGGTCCCTTGCCTCCGGCGCGAGGGGTTCGCTTCTTGCCGGACCTGGACGACGCGGAGCTTCGCGGCGTCCTTCCCTTCGCGGCCATGTAGATGTGAGGCCACTGGATGTAGGCGTCGTCGATGAGCGTCTCCAGGCCCGGCGACGGTTTCCACGGGGCGCCCTCGGGCGGGAAGAGGAAGGAGCGCAGCGAGTAGCCCTGCTTCGGATCGGGCTCGAACTTCGCCAGCCTCGTTCCGAACGTCGCCTCGTAATCGCGGCGGCTCACCCGCATCGACGCCGAGAGCCGCCCTCGCTTGGTCAGCTCGAAGCCGAGCTTGCTCAGCTCGTGAATGGCCCGGTCCACGTTCACCGGGTCGGGCAGGAACCTCGAGACGGTCGCAGTGGAAAGCGGCGCCTCGAACTTGGTCAGGCCCGGGATGCCGGTCGCCGTTGGAAAGGTGACGGCCACGCGCAGCTCGTCCGAGGCTTCGGAGATCGCGCGTTCCGAGGATGGGGTGACGGTGCCGTAGGCGAGCATGCTGCCTCCTGTTCAGCGTGTGGACGTCCTCCGCGAACGGGCACGGGCCTGCCCGCAGCCGCGACGATCACCTCTTCGGCTTTCCCCGGGGGGATTTCAGATAGGTGTGCTGGGGAGCGACGCTGACGCTCTCGACGTACTTCCTCAGAGAGGGTGGCGTCTCCAGCGCATCGGTCTCGAAGGGAACGATCCCGGACACGGGCCCGAACCGCTTCTCGAACGCCTCGGCATCCATGGCCGCCGAGACCGTGGCGGCGCCGCTCGCGGTGGGCTGCATGTCGAGCGACTGCAGCGCCTTCTGGACCGCGCGGACGCCCTCCGGCGTGCGCCGTTCTCTCCGCAGCAGGAGCTGCAGCCTGACCCTCGGTCGCGCCATGCCCCTCGATGAGTCGGCCACCGGCCGTGCCCGTCACAAGTACCCAGGTGTAGCCGCCGCGCGGCGCGGGCGGTGAAGCGACCGCCGGTGCACGGGCGTGCGCGGCGACCGCGAGCGCCCGGCAGCCGGAGCGTGCCGCCGCAGCCGGTCGAGGAGCCGGCCTCACCGCACCGAGGCGGGCGTCCAGGCCCGCCGCCTCCGCGCCAGGCGGTCGGCCACGTTCTCCTCGTCGTAGTCCACCGGCAGCGCCGGCTGGGTGAAGGCGGCGCGCTCGTCGAGCACGTTGCAGTTGAGCGACGCGTAGGTCGCGCCGTCGATGACGCAGACCGCGGCGACGTGGACGCCACACCTGCGGCAGATGAGGAGCTCCGACGTCTCCAGGCCGAAGCGGTAGCGGGAGATTAGCTCCGCGTCCGCGATGCGCACCTCCAGCGAGCCGGCGGGATCCGTCACCCGCGTCGCCCCGTGCCTGCGGCAGAAGGTGCAGCCGCACTTGCGGAGGGGAAGCCGTCCCGCGTTCTGGGAGGCATCGAACGTCACGCTCAGGTTTCCGCAGTGACACCGGCCTGCGTATCTCATGATCGAGACTCGATCTCGAACCGGGGGATTGCCGCCATCGGCCCGCGCCTGCGGAAGACGGCGCGGTCACGCGCTCCCTGAAGTGAACGTTCGGCGCGACGAATGTGACAGGCGCTGGGAAGAGGCTCGTCGACGAACGCCCGCTCTTGGGGAAACGCGACCGGGTCGCGGACCACGATCCGAGGCGTCGCGGCGTGCCCTCGCGGGCGCATCCGCGAAACGCCAGCCGCGAGGTGCCCGCCGCGTGTCCCGGTCGGGGGCGAACCCCACGAGGCGATGCGCCGCCGCGCGGATCGTCCATGGAAGGCGCAGCGCCACGCCAGCAGAGCGAGGCGCCTCACGGCCGCCCCTCGAGGAAGCCGTGAAGGGTCCGGAGCCCGACGAGCCCGTCATCGACCGGCGGCACAGTCGCGGGCAGACGCCCGAGGAGAGCCACACATGCGAAGCAGCGAATCCCTCGCGCGAACGAGCGGTGTACCTCCACGTCACGCCGGCCCCTGGGCCGCAGCGGTCCTCTCGTTGCTGGCCTGCGGCAGCCCGGCGCCGCGGGCCGCCGGCCAACCTTCGGCGACCCCGTCGCTCGCGATGGAAGGTCCCCGCGCCGCGGCGGCCGACTTCAGCCGGTTCGGGCTGCTGGCGACCATGGTCGTGCCTCCCGACGCGAAGACGAACCCGAGCGGCGTCTTCAAGTTCTTCGACATCAGCTTCGTCGACCCGAAGAGCCAGCGCTACTTCCTCGCGGACCGCTCGAACGCGGGAGTGGACGAGTTCGACGCCGCGACGCACGTCTTCCTGCGGCGCGTCGGCGGCTTCGTCGGACAGAAGTTCAAGGCGGACGGGACGGCGGACAACGATCACTCCGGTCCGGACGGGCTCGTCGCGATCCATTCCAGACACGAGGTGTGGGCCGGCGACGGCGACAGCACGGTCAAGGTGATCGACCTGCGGACCCACGGCATCGTCGACAGCATCTCCACCCACGGGAGCGCACGCGCCGACGAGATGGCCTTCGACGGCCGAGACGACATCCTCCTCGCGGTGAACAACGCCGACGATCCCCCCTTCGTCACGCTCATCTCCACGAAGCCCTCGCACGCGGTGCTCGGCCGGATCACCTTCGACGCGGCGCTGGGCGGTCCCTTCGGCGTGACCGCCTTCACCGACGGCCTGGAGCAACCGGTGTTCGACCGCGCCGCGGGCGTCTTCTACCTCTCCGCGCCCGAGCTCGACGGCGACGCCGCCAAGGGCGCCATCGCCGTCATCGATCCCAGGTCGCAGAGGGTGACGGCGCTCCACCGCATCGACCGCTGCCATCCCGCGGGCCTCGCCCTCGCTCCGGGTGGGAGGCTGCTCGCCGGCTGCAGCGATCCCTCCCGCTCGCTCGTCCTCGACGCGACCACGGGGGCGGTGCTCGCCACGATCACCCAGGTCGGCGGCTCGGACGAGGTGTGGTTCAACCCCGGGGACGGCCAGTTCTACCTCGCCGCGAGGAACGACCCCGGCGGTCCCGCGCTCGGGGTCATCGACGCGGCGAGCGGCTCGTTCACGACGAAGGTCTCCACCGCCACGAACGCGCACTCGGTGGCCGCCAATCGCCGCAACAACCACGTCTTCGTGCCGCTGACGCCGAACCCGCAATGCGGCAACGGCTGCATCGGCGTCTACGGCATCGTGGGCGCCGGCCCCGACCGCGACGGCGACGACGGCGCCGGCGGCGACGACGACATGGGCGACTGAAGCAGGCGGGCGCGGCGGGGGCTCGCCCCGGGCTCCCGGCCGCGCCGCGCGGCCTCGCGTCCATTTCGGGGCGACGCGCTGCCGACCCTCCTCCACCGAGGGTGTTCTGCTGTGGGCGCACGCGCGGTGAATCGCAACCCCGCACGCGGAGGCCTGATCCGGACTCGTCCTCGAGCGCGCGCACACACGGGCCCATCGAGCCGCTGGACGCACATCGTCCTCCCGCGGCCTCCTTCCACCCCCAGTGCGCCCGGTGGGCCATTGACTCTCCGTATGGCGTCCGATTCAATGGCCGCGACCGCCTGGTGTCACGCGTTCGCGTGTCATCGTCACGAGGTACAACATGACCGAGAAGACCCTGGACTGCCTGGGCGAAGCGTGCCCGGTGCCGCTGATTCGCACCCAGAAGGCCCTGTCCGATCTCGCCATCGGCGACGTGCTCGTCGTCCAGATCGATCACTCCTGCGCCATGAAGAACGTGCCGGAGTGGGCGGACAAGGTCGGCCACAATTTCGAGATCACCGAGGTCGATCACGGTCAGTGGGAGATCGTCATCGAGAAGGCGCACTGACATGGCCCCCGATCCCACCGCCGTCGAGCGCGCCCCTGCAGCCGTACCCATCGCCGCCGCGAGGAAGCGGTCCGGAGGCTGGCGCGATCACGAGACGTACCGGGCGCTCCTCGTCGATCCGTGGACGTACACGACGGGCGCCGTCGTCCTCGCGCTGCTGAACGTCGCCCTCCTGGCCGCCACCGGGAAGGGCTGGAGCGTCACCACCTCTCTCGCCTACTGGGGCGCCTGGATCTGGCAGGGCCTCGGAGGCGACCCGCACGGCTGGTCCTACTTCACGGAGGTGAAGCCGGCCTTCAACGGGACCGGCTTCGGCTTCTTCCGCGACCCGAGCTCGCTCACGAACCTCGGCATCGTCGTGGGCGCGCTCCTCGCCGCCCTGCTCGCCAACCAGTTCCGCATCAAGCGGCTCAAGTCCCGGCGCCAGGTGATCGCGGCGATCCTCGGCGGCCTCCTCATGGGCATCGGGGCCCGCTTCGCCTTCGGCTGCAACATCGGCGACCTGTTCACCGCCGTGCCGAACCTGTCGCTGCACGGCTGGGTGTTCCTGGTCTCGATCTTCGCGGGCGCGGCGGCGGGGTCGAAGCTGCTCGTCCGCTACTTCATCTGAAGGGGGACGCCATGCCCATCGTCACCGGATCGCAGGGCACCATCCGTCGCATCCCCCGAGGCCCGGCCACCCCGAAGGAGAAGAAGAGCCAGCTCCCCTACGCGGCCGCCGTGGTCGTGCTCGCCGTGGCGCTGGCCCTCTACATCGCGAGGCTCGGGGCCCCGAAGTTCGCGTTCATCTGGATCCTGGGCGTCGCGCTCGGCATCGCGCTGCAGCGGTCGCGCTTCTGCTTCACGGCGGCCATGCGCGATCCGGTGCTGACGGGCAGCACCAGCCTCGCGAAGGCGGTGATCGTCGGCCTCGCCGTGGGGACCGTCGGCTTCGCGGCGCTCCAGCTCGGCGCCTACTTCAAGGCCGGGCACATGGCCGACGCGCTCAAGGTGGCCTCGAGCTCGCTCGAGCCGGTGGGGCTGCACACCATCGTGGGCGGGGTCCTCTTCGGCATGGGTGCCGTGATCGCCGGCGGCTGCGCCTCGGGCACGCTGATGCGGATGGGCGAGGGCTTCGTCCAGCAGTGGCTGGTGATCCCCTTCTTCGTCCTCGGCTCCGCGCTGGCGGCGGCGGCGTGGCCGGTCTGGAAGGTCGCCCTCGTCCACCCCGACGGCGCGGTCTACCTGCCGAAGGCCCTGGGCGGCTTCGTCCCCGCGCTGCTCCTCCAGTTCGCCCTGCTCTTCGCGCTGTGGCTCGCCGCCGACTGGTGGGGACGGCGCGGCCGCGCCGGCCGCCGGACCTGACGGGGAGGGAGGGGCGACGCATGGCGGGCGAGAAGCAGCACGAGCGCTACGACGTCGTCGTCATCGGCGCGGGCCCCGCCGGCCTGACCGCCGCGCTCTACGCCGGCCGCGCCCGCCTCAGGACGCTCGTCATCGAGAAGGCGCTGGTGGGCGGGCTCGCCACCTACACGAACACGATCTGCAACTATCCGGGCTTCCCCGAGGACATCACCGGCCTCGAGCTCATGCGGCGCTTCGAGGCGCAGGCCAGGCGCTTCGGCGTCGAGCTCAAGAACTCGCCGGTGAAGAGGGTCGAGCTCTCGGGCGGCGACAAGACCGTCGAGACCTTCCGCACCGTCTACCACGCGCGCGCGGTGATCATCGCCACGGGGGGCAAGCCCCGCCTCCTCGGCGTGCCGGGCGAGGCGGGCTTCCTCTACGACAAGGGCATCTCCTTCTGCGCCACCTGCGACGCCGCCCGGTGCACGGACCGGACGGTCATGGTCGTGGGCTCGGGCGACGCGGCCATCGAGGAAGGCCTCTTCCTCACGAGGTTCGCGCGGAAGGTGATCGTCTCGGTGGTCCACGAGCAGGGACGCGTCGACGCGCACGCCGTGGCGCGGGACGAGGCCTTCGCGAACCCGAAGATGGAGTTCCGCTGGAACACGGTCGTCGATCGCTTCGAGGGCGGGGACCTCCTCGAGGCCGCGGTGCTCCGGGACACCCGCACCGGCGAGAAGCATCGCGTCGCGATCGATCGCTGCTTCTACTTCATCGGCTACGTGCCGGCGACGGAGCTCTTCGCAGGGCAGGTCGCCCTGACGGAGCGCGGCTACGTCGTGGCGGACGCGCGGATGCAGACGAGCCTCGACGGCGTGTTCGCCGCCGGCGACGCGCGCGACACCGCGCTTCGCCAGGTGGCGACCGCGGTGGGCGACGGCGCGGTGGCTGGGTTCGAGGCGGGCAGGTACCTCGCCGACCTCGACGTGTTCGAGCGGCAGCTCATGCAGAGGGAGAAGCCCGGGCTCATCTACGTCCACTCCGCCGTCGACGAGCGCTCGCGCGACCTCCTGCCGATGATCCACGAGATCGAGCGGCGCTACGGGGGGCGGGTCAAGCTCAGCCTCGTCGACGTGTACAAGGGGGAGCGGCTGGCGGCGCGGCTCGGCGCCCGCTCCGTGCCGTCCGTCGTGTTCACGAGGGACGGCGTCGTCACGGGAAGATGCGACGACCTGTCGCGGTCCGCCCTCGTGGCGGCCCTCGACGAGCTCGTGACCGGCGCGGCGGGGGAGGTCGCGTGCTGATGGTCCTCGCCGCCGCCGTGCTCGCGCTCGCCTCGGGCGCGTCCGCGGCGGCGCCCGCCGCCGAGCGCAACGCGGCGGCCCTCCGCATCGCCAGCGTGGAGAGCGATCTCTGCATCTCGCTCTGCCCGCCCGTGCCGGCCCAGGCCAACTCGGAGTGGCTCCGCTCGGCGGAGGGCCGGCGGGCGAACGGCTGTCCCATGGCGTGCCGCATGGAGCAGCCCGCGGCCGCGCTGTACCGCAAGGCCTGCGATCTCGCGATGGCCAAGAGCCTCGACGCCGATTCACCGCTGGTCAAGGCGCTGGGCAGGGAGGGCCTGCAGCTCCTGCGCAGGCTTCGCTTCGCGATGGCGGAGGCGGAGGGCAAGCGGCTCGGGCCGCTGTGCGCGCGGGCGCGGGCGAGCCTCCCGGGATCGGACGAGGCGCGCTACCTGGAGTGCACGGGGCGCGTGGTCCGGCCGGACGCGCCCGACGCCCTGGCGCAGCCCGACCCAGGCCGGGCGCTGCGCTGTGCTGCGCTGTTCGCGGAGCGGGACCTCGACTGGCTCAACCGCTGTCCGGCGCTCGAGGCCAAGACCGACGTGGGAGCCTGCGTCGAGGAGGCCGGGCTCGCCGGCCGATCCCACCGGAAGTCCCCCGGAGACGCGCGGGAACGCTGCGAGGGCGACGCCGTGGAGAGGCTCGCGGGCGTCTTCCGGCAGGGGAGGAGGAGCACGCGATGATGTCCGTCAAGCACGCGTCGGGCGAGCCGGAGGGGTTCGAGGGGGCCGTCGCGGGGCTGAGCCTCTCCGACGTCATCCAGCTCAACGGCAACAACGGCTTCTCCGGCTGCATCACGGTCCAGTACGGGACGAGCGTCGGCCGCATCTTCTTCCGGGAAGGCAGGATCATCCACGCCGAGCAGGACGGAAGGTCCGGCGAGGAGGCCTTCTGCGACATCATGGAGTGGCGCTCGGGCCGCTTCAGCCTGGAGCCCAACGTCTCCACCACGAGCCAGTCCATCCACAAGAGCACGCAGTTCGTCCTCCTGGAGGCGCATCGGCTCATCGACGAGCGGCGGGCCGGTCGCTCCGCCCCCGTCGCGGCGCAGGCCCCTCGCGCCTCGGAGAGGCTCGACGCCGCCGCGCTCGTCGAGCGCCTGAGGACCGTCGCGAACGTCGCGTACGCCGTGGTGGCGAGCAGGGAAGGCGCGTGCGTCGAGGATCCGTCGCGGGAGGGCGAGGCCCTCGCCGCCCAGGTGGCGTACCTCGCCATGCTCGGGAACCAGCTCGGCGCCATCTTCCGCGCCGGGGCGCTGCGATCCGCCGTCCACGAGCGCGCGGGCGGCGTCCCTCATCTCCTGCTCCTCGCGTCCAGGAGCCATTACCTGGGCGTGCAGGTCGACGCCGGCGCGGACGTCCACGCGGCGGAGGCCGACGTGAAGAGGAACCTCAACCCGGGCCGCTGAGGGAGGCGCGCCGCGCTCGCCGCCGGAGTGTCCATGCAAACCGTGCTGTCCCAGCTCAATGCGGTCCCGGGCGTCATCGGCAGCCTCGTCTGCGACGAGGAGGGACGCCTGCTGGCGAACGTCTTCCCGCCGCTCTTCGACGTGTCGCTGCTCACCGATGCCGCGCGGTGCCTCGCCGACGGGGTCGCCGGCCTCGGCTTCTCTCCCGACACCTCGCAGGACCTCGATCTCCGCTTCGGCGAGGCGCGGATCGTGGTGAGGCCGCTGCCCGGCGCGACGCTGCTCGTCCTCTGCAGCAAGGCCACGAACCACCAGTTCCTGGCGCTGTCCGCGTCGGTGGCGGTGACGAGGCTCGCGAAGCTCCGGAACGCGCCGCCCGC
>DATDDC010000799.1:0-3384 GCA_036523995.1 Anaeromyxobacter sp. | reverse complement strand
GACCTCGACCCCGACCTCGACCTCGACCCCGACCTCGACCTCGACCTCGACCTCTCACGTCTCGGATGCCGCCCTCGCGCCCCCCTCGCTCCCGAGCCGGCGCGTCCGCGCGAGCGAGTAGGCCATGGACCCGCCGAGCAGGCCGGCGACGACGGCGAGCGAGACGAGCGACGGGATGTGAACCCATCCCGAGATCCCCATCTTCACGCCGATGAAGACGAGCACGAGCGCGAGGCCGACCTTGAGGTACTCGAACCTCCCGATGAGGCTCGCGATGGCGAAGTACAGGGAGCGCAGCCCCAGGATGGCGAACACGTTGGACGTGAACACGATGAACGGGTCGAGCGTCACGCCGAAGATGGCGGGCACCGAGTCGAGCGCGAACACGACGTCGGAGATCTCGATGAGGGCGAGGGCGAGGAAGAGGGGCGTCGCCACCCTCCGCCCGTCCACCCGGACGAAGAAGCGATTCCCGTGGAGCGCGTGCGTCGCGGGGACGATGCGCCGGAGGGCGCGGAAGGCGAGGCCCTGGCCCGGCGCCTGCTCCTGCTCCCGGTGGAGGAGGAGCTTCAGCCCCGTGGCGAGGAGGAACGCGCCGAACACGTAGATGAGCCAGTCGAAGCGCTGGAGGAGGGCCGCGCCGCCCAGGATCATCGCGCCGCGCAGCACCAGGGCGGTGAGGATGCCCCAGAACAGCACGCGGTGCTGCAGGTGCGGCGGCACGCGGAACGACGCGAAGACGAGGACGAAGACGAAGAGGTTGTCGACGGAGAGGGACTGCTCGATGAGGTACCCGGTGAGGAACTCGAGCGCCTTGTCGCCGCCGAATCGCCACCACACGAGCCCGTCGAAGGCGAGGGCCAGGCCCGTCCACACCACGACCCAGCTCAGCGCCTCGCGCGCCCTTAGGGGCCGGTCCTTCCGGTGGAAGAGCCCGAGGTCGAGCGCCAGGAGCGCGAGGATCACGGCCACGAATCCGGCCCACAGCCAGGGGTTGCCCACGCTCTGCATGGCAGGGTCTTACCGGCCGGGGAGACCGCACGCGTCTAGAAAGTTTCGCGGTATACATTAGATTTTCTGAATCCATGGAGTGGCTCAACTACCATCACCTGTTCTACTTCTGGACCGTGGCCCGGGCGGGCAGCATCGCCCGGGCGAGCGCGGAGCTCCGGCTCGCGCAGCCGACCATCTCGAACCAGCTCAAGACGCTCGAGTCGACCCTCGGCGTGAAGCTCCTCGAGCGCCAGGGGCGCAAGCTCGTCCTCACCGACGTGGGCCGCACCGTCCTGCGCTACGCGGACGACATCTTCCGCACCGGCCGGGAGCTGCAGCGCGCGGTGAAGGGCCTGTCCACCGGGCAGCGCCCCCGGCTCGTGGCGGGGGTGGTCGACGTCATCCCGAAGCGCATGGCGGCGCTCCTCCTCCAGCCGGCGGTGGAGGCGCAGTCCGATCTCGTCCTCGTCTGCCGGGAAGGTCCCCTCCCGCAGCTCCTCGCCGCGCTCGCCCTCCACGAGCTCGACGTCGTCTTCGCCGACGTTCCCGCCCCGGAGGACGTGAAGGTGAAGGCGTTCAGCCATCGCCTGGGCCACTGCGGCACCACGTTCTTCGCGGCGGCGCGGCACGCGCCGCTCCGCAGGGGCTTTCCCCGCTCGCTCGCGGGAGCCCCGCTGCTCCTCCCCGCCCAGGGCACCGCCCTCCGCAGGGCCCTCGAGGCGTGGCTCGAAGGCCTCGGGATCGCGCCGCTGATCGCCGGCGAGTTCGACGACTCGGCCCTCATGGAGGCGTTCGGGGCGCGCGGCCTCGGCGCCTTCGCCGCGCCCACCGTCCTCGAGGACGTGATCCGCCTCCAGTACGGCGTGTCCGTCGTGGGCCGCGCCCCCGACGTGCGCGAGAGCTTCTACGCGATCACCGTGGAGCGACGCCTGCGCCACCCGGCCGTGGTCGCCGTGGCGGAGACGGCGCGCGACGAGATCTTCGGCGCGCCCTGACGCTGCCGCCGCGCATGCGGGCTGCGACGCGTCCGGTTATGCTCGCTGCATGGCCGCACCGAAGGTGACCCTCTACACGAAGCAGAACTGCCCGTTCTGCGTGCGCGCGAAGCGGCTGCTCGAGAAGAAGGGCGTCGCGTACGAGGAGATCTCCGTCGAGGGCGACGACTCGCTCCGCACCTGGCTCATGGAGGCGACGGGCCAGAGGACCGTTCCGCAGATCTTCGCGGGCGAGCGTTCCCTGGGAGGCTTCTCCGACCTCGCCGCCCTCGACGGCGAGGGCAAGCTCGATCCCATCCTGCGGGGCGAGGGCTGATCCCGATTCCCGTCCCCTGCCCGAGCCCGGGCCCTGCCCGTGCGCGGCCTCGATCCCTCGCGGCGGCGAGCGAGACACAATCGCATCGAGCCGCGTCGATGGCGTTCCTCTGCGGAGGCGCGCACGGGACCGTTTGAGCGCCGACAGGTTGACCGGGCCGGCCCGCGCTGAGCAAATGGGGCTCGAAATGGCCGCTCGTCCGACGATCCGCGCGGCTGCGCCGACCGCCGTCGCCGCGTGCGCCGCTCTCCTGACCGGCGGCTGCCTGCCGTGGAGCTACGTGTCTCGCAAGGCGCCGCCGCCGGCGGAGCTGGCGAGGGAGGCGGCGAGGGCGCAGACCGCGACGCCGGCCCCGACCGCGACCGCGACGCCGACCCCGACCGCGACCTCCGCCCCTCCGCCCCAGCCGCGCTCCCTCGCCGACCTCGTCGATCTCGCCCTCTCGCGCGATCCGGCGACCCGGGCCATCTGGTACGACGCGCGCGCGGCCGCCGCCCAGGCCGGCTCGCGATGGGCGGCCTACCTGCCCACGCTGGATCTGAGCGTGAACGTCACGGCGCAGGGCCAGGGCGCGACGCCCCTCCGGGGCGGCTCCGACCAGACGAGCTGGGGTCCCTCCGCCGCGATCACGTGGCTCCTCCTCGATCTCGGCGCCCGCGGCGCCCTCGTGGACGAGGGCGAGAAGCTGCTCGCCGCGGCGCGGCTGGCGGAGCACGCCGCGGTGGCCGATCTCGTCCTGCGCGTCCAGCAGGGCTACTTCGGCTACCTCGGCGCGCGCGCCCTCGTCGAGGCGCAGGGCGCGGCCACGCGGCAGGCGGAGGCGAACCTCGCCGCCGCGGAGGGCCGCCAGCGCGCCGGCCTCGCCACCATCGCCGACGTGCTCCAGGCCCGCACCGCGCTCTCCCAGAGCCGCCTCGCGCTCCAGCAGCTCGAGGGCCAGGCGCTCGCGCTCCGGGGCGGGCTCGCCTCGCTGGCGGGCCTGCCGCCCACGACCGACCTGGACGTGGGCAAGCTCCCCGCGGAGGTGGACGCCGGCGTCGCCCAGCCCATCATCGAGGACCTCCTCGCCGCCGCCGCCGT